>NZ_JBDPLY010000027.1:0-130392 GCF_039871695.1 Actinomadura sp. B10D3 | reverse complement strand
CGCTGTTGAGTTCTCAAGAAACGGACACCCACCGCGCCGGACCCCGCTCTCACGGTCCCGACTCCGGGGCAACCCTTCTAACTTACCTGGTTCGTTCCCGTTGTCAAGTCGATCGGCGAAGATCTTTCGACGGTTCGAGGACGTTCCAGGCCCCACGCGACGAAACATCCCCAGGTCGAGAACCTGGCGAGATCGTTTCGTAGGGAGTGCCCTGCGGGCCGGCCACCTTGCGGCGTCCTGCATCCCGGTCCGGGCGGTTCCCCCATCGTACAACAGCCCGAGCGAAGCTCGAACCATTTTCGACGGTGTGGTTCCCCCCGGGGCCGTCCGCCTTCCGGCGTCCCGCATCCCCTCGGGGCAGGAGAGACATTAAGGCGGGTGTTCGAGACCGTCAAATCCGTCGCTCCCGACCACTCGGCGTTCTGGTCTCCCGGGCACACCACACGCCCCTGTGACCTCGCCTTTTGCGCACTATGTGTGCCGGGTCACAGTGAGGTAGCGTGCGCAGACCGCCTCCCGCGGCGGGTGACGCCACGGGACGGCGGTGGCTCCCGGCGCGCCTGTCTACCGAGGTCAGGAGGACACCTCGTGAATGTGCCCGCAGCCGTCCGCGCTTCGGCGGAACGTCTGGTGGTCGCCGCGACGATGGGGCCCACCATCCATGACGTGCACGCCTGGCGATTCAAAGTCGTGCCCGGCCTGATCGAGGTGCACGCCGACCCGGACAGGTTCCGGCCGATGCACGATCCCGCGGGACGGGGCCTGCACCTCAGCTGCGGCGCGGCGCTCGTGAACCTGCGCCTGGCGGCCGCCCAGCTCGGTCATGAGGCCGTGGTGCGCCTGCTTCCGGACGCGGGACGTCCCACGCTCCTCGCGTCCGTCCGGCTCGCCGGTCGCCACCGGGTGACCCGCGAGGAACGGCTCCTCTACGCCGCGACCCTCCGCCCATTCCTGACGGACCGTCCTGCATCGGGGACCAGGCCGTCCCTCCCCCTCGTCAACGAGCTGGGCGGTGAGGCGAGACTGGAAGGGGCGACGCTTCATCCGCTCCCGCCCGCCCCCGGCTCGGTCGGGCAGCGGGCCGTGCTGACGACCCGGGGCGACTCCCCCGCCGAGTGGCTCCGTGCCGGCCAGGCGCTCCAACGGCTCCTGCTGAGTGGCACGGCGCGCGCGATCTCCACGTCCTTCATGTACGAAACGGTCGACGTACCCGGGGTGAAGGGCGTCACGGAGCCCGGCGAGGTGCCGCAGGTGCTCCTTGAGATCACTCAGAACGTGCGCCTATTCGAGGCGCCGGTACGTCGACAGGACGAACGACAGGGGCGCCGGCACCGGGTCCGGTAGCCGCCCCAGCCGCTCTTCCAGCAGACCGGCCGGGACGTGGTGCGCGCTCGGCCCCATCCCCACGAGCGTGGCGGCCTCGGCCCGGGTGAGGACGGCCTCGGTCTCGATCTCCTCGCGGGAGTCGAGCTTGAAGTATCCGGCGAGCGCCGCGTCCATGCGCTCGGTCTTGCGCTCGTCGATCGAGAGCAGGCCCAGCGGCTCCACCAGCGTGCCGAGATGCCGCGGCGACGGTGTCACCGTGATGAGGAGCCCGTCGTCGATGAGGACCCTGTGGTACTCGGCCGCGTTGCGGGGCGCGAAGACGTTGACGACGGTCCCGGCGGCGCCGTCCCGGACGGGGAGCGGACGCCAGAGGTCGGCGACGACCGCGCCGCTCCGCGGGTGCGCCTTGGCGGCGCGGCGGGCGGCGTGCTTGGAGATGTCCACCGCGAGCCCCACGGCGTCCGGCGATCTGTCGAGGATCCGGCTCAGGTAGTGCCCGGTGCCGGCGCCCGCGTCGAGGACGAGCGATGGCCGCGCGGCGGCGACCCCCCACGCGAGCCGGTCCGCGAGCATCGTGAAGTGCCCGGCGTTCAGGAACTCTTCCCGTGCCCGCACCATCTCCGGCGTGTCGGCCGTCCCCGGCCGGGCGTTGCCCGGAAGAAGGTTGGCGTAGCCCTGTCGAGCGATGTCGAAGGAGTGCCGGGCGGAGCAGCGGAGTCCGCGGCCGGCCAGTTCGAGGCCGGCTCCGCACACGGGGCACACCAGGTATGGGACGACATCGGCGAGCATTCGTCCATCATCGTCCATGCGGAACGCCGAAGGGGCGACGCCTGCTTCTTTGCCGACGCGCCGGCCGCGCGCCCGCCGCGCGTCCCGTTCCCGCGATCCGCGGGCGGGGACGGTCAGGTGTCCGCGCGCCGGCGGACGTCGTCCATGTCCAGGGCGCGGACCTGCTCGATCACGTTCTCCAGAACCCGCTCCGGCACCGCGCCCGGCTCGGCGAAGACGATCAGGCCGTCGCGGATCGCCATGAGGGTCGGGATCGACCTGATCCCGAAGCGCTGGGACAGCTCCGGCTCGGCGTCGGTGTCGACCTTGCCGAAGGTGATGTCCTCGTGCCTGCCCGCCGACTTCTCGTACACGGGAGCGAACCTCTTGCACGGACCGCACCACTCCGCCCAGAAGTCGACCAGCACGATCCCGTCGGCCTGAGCCACCTGGTCGAAGTTCTCGGCGGTGAGTGTGACCGTCGCCATGTCGCATTCTCCTCAGTCGGGGTATCAGGTCATAGAGCGGCTTGCCGTCTCGCAGTATTCCCGACCTGGGAATCACAGAGCGGTAATTAGCGTTGTCCCACTAGGGAGATCGCACCGGAGAAGGGTCAGGATGGCTGCAACCCGTACCAAGGGCGACAGGGTCGACGTCCCCGAGAAGGATCTCGTCGGGGCATACCTCGACCGGATCGGCCGTACTCCGCTGCTCGATGCGCAGGCGGAGGTCGATCTGGCCAAGGCGATCGAAGGGGGCCTGTACGCCGAACAGCTTCTCGAGGAGGGCAGGGTGCCCGAGGGCGCCTCCCGCGAGGAGCTGGAGGAGCTGGTCGCGGCGGGGCTGCACGCCAAGCAGCGCTTCGTCGAGGCCAACCTGCGGCTGGTCGTCTCGATCGCCCGGAAGTATCCGACCGATTCGTTGCCCCTCATAGACCTCATCCAGGAGGGGAACCTGGGGCTGATGCGCGCGGTGGAGAAGTTCGACTACCGCCGCGGCTTCAAGTTCTCCACGTACGCGACGTGGTGGATCAGGCAGGCGATCGGCCGGGGGCTCAGCCACACCGCCCGCACCATCCGGCTGCCCGTCCACGTCGAGGAGGAGCTGTCCCGGCTGCGGCGCGCGGAGCGCCAGCTGGGCCGCGAGCTCGGCAGGGAGCCGACCCGCGACGAGCTCGCCGGGACGCTCGGCGCCGACGCCGAGCACGTCGACGAGCTGCTGCGCTGGCGGCGTGACCCGGCGAGCCTGGACGCGACCGTCGACGACGCCGGTGAGACGCCGATGGGCGACCTGCTGGAGGATCCGGACGCCGTCACCCCGGAGTCGGAGATCCTCGCGCTGGACGACATCGAGGGTCTCGGGCGGCTGCTCGACCGGCTGCCGGAGCGCGAGTCCGCGATCCTGCGGGCCCGGTTCGGGATGGACAGCGGCCAGCCCCTGTCGTACGCGCAGATCGGCGCCCGGTACGGCCTGAGCCACAACCGGGTGCGGCAGATCACCGACCGGTCGCTGCGACGGCTGCGGCAACTGGCGAACGAACCGGACACGAGCGGTCGCCCGACGCTGACCGCCGAGCCGGGCATCGCCCGCCAGGCCGCCACCGCGGGCAGCCGGGCGGCCTGAACCGCTCCTCTCCCACCCCTGAGCTGAACCGGGCGGCCCCGAATCCGGGGCCGCCCGGCCGTGTCTGCGGGCGGCGACGTGCTGGTTCGGCGTCCCCGCAGGGCGGACGGTGCCATAGCCTTTTCGCGTGAGTACATCCGCCGTCACCGGGGAGCTCGACGCCTGGCGCGCCCTCCCCGCCCTGCAGCAGCCCGAATGGGACGATCCGGACGAGGTCCGAAAGGTCGCCGTGGAACTGGCGACCCAGCCGCCGCTCGTCTTCGCCGGTGAATGCGACCAGCTGAAAGAGCAGCTCGCGGACGTCGCACGCGGCGAGGCGTTCGTGCTGCAGGGCGGCGACTGCGCGGAGACGTTCGAGGGGTCGACCGCCGACGCGGTGAAGAACAAGCTCAAGACGCTGCTGCAGATGGCGGTCGTGCTCACCTACGCGGCCAGCGTCCCGGTCGTGAAGATCGGCCGGATGGCGGGGCAGTACGCGAAGCCGCGGTCCAAGCCCGTGGAGGTCCGCGGGGGCGTGGAGCTGCCCGCCTACCGGGGCGACGCGGTGAACGGGTTCGGGTTCGACGCCGCGTCCCGCCGCAACGACCCGCGGCGCCTGCTGAAGGCCTACCACTGCTCGGCGGTGACGCTGAACCTGTGCCGGGCGTTCACCAAGGGCGGCTACGCCGACCTGCGGCAGGTGCACGCCTGGAACCGCGACTTCGTCCAGCAGAGCCCGGCGGGCCGCCGCTACGAGCAGTTGGCGGGCGAGATCGACCGGGCGCTGACGTTCATGAAGGCGTGCGGGGCGAACCCCGACGAGTTCCACGGGGTGGAGTTCTACTCCAGCCACGAGGCGCTGCTGCTGGAGTACGAGCGGGCGCTGACCCGCATCGACCATCTCAGCGGCCAGCCGTACGACGTGTCCGCGCACTTCCTGTGGATCGGCGAGCGGACCCGCCAGCTCGACGGCGCGCACGTGGAGTTCCTGCGTCACATCCGCAACCCGATCGGGGTGAAGCTCGGCCCGACGACCTCGCCGGACGACGCGATCGCGCTGCTGGAGCGGCTGAACCCCGATCACGAGCCGGGCCGGCTCACGTTCATCACCCGGATGGGCGCCGGCCGGATCCGCGACGCGCTGCCGCCGCTGATCGACAAGGTCCGCCAGACCGGCGCGCCGGTCGCGTGGATCTGCGACCCGATGCACGGCAACACGTTCGAGGCGCCGAGCGGGCACAAGACGCGGCGGCTGGACGACGTGCTGGACGAGGTGGCCGGGTTCTTCGAGGTGCACCGCGCTCTCGGCACGCATCCGGGCGGCATCCACATCGAGTTCACCGGCGACGACGTCACCGAGTGCGTCGGCGGCGGGGACGGCCTCGTCGAGGACGACCTGCACCAGCGCTACGAGACGGCCTGCGACCCGCGCCTCAACCGCGGCCAGTCGCTGGACCTCGCCTTCATGGTCGCCGAGCTGTACCGCAAGTCCGTCTGACCGCCCCTGCGAGCGCGCCTACCGGCCGTGCCGGCGGGCGCGCCCTTCAGGAGATCTTGTAAAGGGCCGGTTCGGCCGGGGGCATGGTCAGATGTCGACCTCGGCCCAGACGACCTTCCCGCCGGTCACCGGGTCGGCACCCCAGGAGTTGGCGAACCGGTCGACGATGAACAGGCCGCGGTGGGACTCGTCCAGGGGGCCGGGAACGGTCAGCCGGGGCAGCTGGGCCGCGCGGTCGCGGACCTCGACGCGGATCCGGCCGGTACCGCGCAGCAGCCGCAGCTCCAGGGCGGTGCCGGCGTGCCGGACCGCGTTGGCGACGAGCTCCGCCACGATGGCGGTGACGAGCTCCTCGCGGTCCATGAGCGCCCAGGTGCGCATGGTGCGGGCGGCAAGGCGACGCGCGTACTCGACGGCCTCGGTCTGCGGCGCCGCGCGCAGTGTGGTCTCGGTCATCGGGTCGGTCACTCCGCCCGCTCGCCGTTCTTCATCGGTTCCCCTCACCGCCCATCGGCCGAAGCCTCCTCCGCCGGTCCCTCGATCAGGAACCGGTCGAGGCCTGTGGTCCGCAGCACGTTCTCGACCCGGCCGTAGGCGCCGGTGACGGTGAGCGTGGCGTTCTGCGCACGGGCGTGCTTGTACGCCCTGACCAGGACGTTCAGGCCGGAGGAGTCACAGAAGTCGACCGCCGCGAGGTCGACGACCACCGCCCGCTCGCCGGCGTCCACGAGCTCGGTCAGCCGGGCGCGCAGTTCGTCGGAGGAGTGCAGGTCGATGGAGCCGCGCGCGGCGATCGTCGCACGGCCGTCCTGTCGTGTCGTGTGCAAGGCAAGCCCCACGCCACCCCACCTTACCGATTGTTGGTCTCCATCATGACGCCCGCAGAACGATGAGGGCAATGTCGTCGTTCGACGGCTCGGGGCCGAAGTCGCGGACCGCGCGCTGGATACGGGCCGCCACCGCGCCCGCGCTGAGGCCGGTGCATCCGGCCAGCAGCTTCTCCAGCCCGTGCCCGTCGCCGAGCAGACGGTTGCCCGAGCGCCGTTCGGTGACACCGTCGGTGACGCAGAGCAGGACCTCGCCGCGGCGCAGGTCGACCGTGTCGGTGTGGAAGTCCACCCCGTCGAAGACGCCCAGCAGCGGCTGGGGCGAGGCGGCCTCGCGCACACCGCCCTCCGGGTCGAGCACCAGCGGGGGCGGGTGCCCCGCGCTCGTCAGCTTGATGGTCACGCCGTCGCGGCGCCGCCGGGCGGCGATCTCGCCGTGCAACAGGGTGAGCAGCCGGCCGCGCTCGCCCTCGCCGAGGATGAGCCGGTTGAGGCGGGTCAGGACGGCCGGGACGGACATGTCCTCGGCGGCGAGGATGCGCAGCGCGTGCCGGGCGAGGCCGGTGACGGCGGCGGCCTCCGGGCCGGTGCCGCACACGTCGCCGATGGCGAACCGCCAGCGGGACGCGGGGGCCGGGCTGCCCGGCCGCAGGCCGCTCTCGAAGACGTCGTAGAAGTCTCCGCCGACCTCGCTGCCCTCCCCGGCCGGCTCGTACACCACCGCGACCTCCAGGCCGGGGATCTCGGGGATGGCGGGCGGCAGCAGGCTGCGCTGCAGCGCGCTGCTCATGGCGGTCTGGGCGGAGAACAGGCGGGCGTTGTCGACGGCGAGGGCGGCGCGGCGGCTCAGCTCCTCGGCCAGCTCGACCGCGCTGCGGGGGAAGCGGTCGCCGGAGGGGCGGCCGATAACGATGGTGCCGATGCGGCGGCCCCGGGCGATCAGCGGGAACGCGTAGACCTGGTCGAAGGCGGTGTCGCCGGCGGCGGCCCGGACGCCCGCGGCGGCGGTGGCGAGCCCGTTCCAGGGCCCGGGGGTGTCGGTCGGCGGGGCGGCGCCCGCGTGTTCGAGGAGCTCGCGGAGGCCGTCGGCGCGGTTCTCGTCGGCGTGCCACACGTAGGCGAGCCGGTCGGGCTCGGACTCGGTGACGGTGTAGACGGCGCACCAGGTGGCCAGGCGCGGGACGACGAGCTGGGCGACCAGCGCCATCGTGCGTTCCTGGTCGAGGGTTCCGGCGAGCAGGTCGCTGGCCTCGGCGACGAAGCTGAGCCAGCCGCGCCAGGACCGTTCCAACTCTCCCACCCTGGCCTTCTCCAGGGAGAGCGACATCTCGTCGGCGAGCCGGCCGAGCCGGACGCCGTCGGCCTCGTCGAAGCGGCCGGAGACCGATGAGACCGCCACGATCAGGCCGGTCAGCCGGCCCTGGGACTCCAGCGGCGCGGCGGCCAGCGACGGGGCCCGCAGCGCCTCGGCGGTCGGATCGGCGGCGTCGTGGGCCACCCAGGCCGAGCCGGCGCGGGCGGCGGGGCCGAGGGCGCCGACCGACAGCTCGCCGAGCGGCATCTCCGCGGCCGTCCCGGCGGACGAGCCCATGATCAGCCGCCCGTCGCGCTCGGTCAGCAGGACGGCGGCCCCCTCGGCGCCGAGGACCTCCCGGACGGTGGCGACGCCGTCCTCCATGGCCTCGATGGCGGCCGGGGAGCGCAGCAGCCGGTCGCCCGCGACGGGCATCTCGCTCGCGCCGCCGACGAGCCTGCTCTCGCGGCCCTGGGCGGAGCCGGCGCCCTCCCGTCCGGTGTCGGCGCCGTCGGCGACCTCCCGCGCGCCGTCCCGGCCGGCGCGCTCGCGCCGCGGGGATCCGGCCGCGATCCCGGTGGTGAGGGCGGCCTCCCCCGCCCCGGGGTCCGGCGGCGCCGCCACGGCGCCGGGCCGGGCCAGCCGGAACCAGACGCCCTTGGTGCGGCGGTCGTAGGAGACGCCCCAGGACGTGGCGAGCCGGGAGATCGACGGGAGCCCGCGGCCGCTGGAGGCGGTGACGCCCGGCATCTCGATGCCGCGGGTGGGATGGCGGTCGCGGACCTCGATCTCCACGCTGCCGCTCTCCAGGCTGCAGGAGACCTCGAAGGACGTGCCGGCGTAGGCGATCGCGTTGGTGGCGAGCTCGCTCGTGGCGAGGACGGCGTCGTCGGCCACTTCGTCCATGCCCCAGTCGGCCAGCACCTTCCGGACGAACCGGCGCGCGTCCGCCACCGCCGCGGCGGCGGACGGGAAGGTGGCCGACGCCGTCTGCCGATCCAACTGTCGTCCCTCGTTCGAAGCGTCTCTACCCGGGCCTGGCTATCGTGACAGACTGGTCGGCCGCCCGGCCACGAGTGCCGGGAACCGGGCCGTGCGATGCGTCCGGCCTCGGTGTTCGCGACCCCGCCACAACACGACAGACCGTAACACGAAGGCTACAGGGCAGGATGCACGGTCAGCGCCGCGCGACGGCGGCCCCGCGGTGGAGGGGTTCCGCCGCCGCGTGGAGACGTAGAGTACAAGGGCGGCCGGACAGGCCCTGGAGCAAGGAGTCCGTGTCACCCGGATGACCAACGATCGCGGGCCAGGAGGATGAAGAGCATGCCGCGTACCGCGTCACGTGCCCGCCCCCGGGGCGGGTACCGCGACACCACCCCGCGTTACAGCGACGCGGACCTCGAACCGCTCCTGAAGGCGCTGATCGCCGTCCGGGACGGCAAGGCGAGGTCGGAGCTGGAGGTGCCGGGCGAGGGCGCCGTCGCGGAGGCCGCGGCGGTGCTGGAGGAGATCCGGCAGAACGGCATGGAGCTGGCCTCGGGCCTGGCCCGCGTGCGCCGGGAGATCGGCCGGGAGGGGCAGCTCCGGGGGCGCCTGACGCCGGGGACGCTGCGCGGCTTCTGGGTGACCGCGGTGGAGGACGCCAACGCGATCATCGACAAGCTCACCGACCTCGCCACCGGGATGAGCCAGGTGGTGGAGGCGGTGGCGGCCGGCGACCTGAGCCAGCGGGTCGAGCTGCGGGTGCGCGGCCGTCCGATGCGCGGCGAGCTGCTGCGCATGGCCAAGTCGGTCAACGGCATGGTGGAGCTGCTCGACCAGTTCACCTGGGAGGTCACCCAGTTCGCCCGGGAGGTCGGGACGGAGGGCCGGCTCGGCGGGCAGGCCCCGGCGCGCGGCATGACGGGCCGCTGGCGGGACGTGACCGCGTCGGTGAACGTGATGGCGGCGCGGCTGACGTCGCAGGTCCGCGACATCGCGGAGGTCACCACCGCGGTCGCCGAGGGCGACCTGACCCGCAAGGTCACGGTGGAGGCGACCGGTGAGCTCCAGGAGCTGAAGCTCACCGTGAACACGATGGTCGACCAGCTGTCGGCGTTCGCCGACGAGGTCACCCGCGTCGCCCGCGAGGTCGGCACCGAGGGGCAGCTGGGCGGGCAGGCCAACGTGCCGGGCGTCAGCGGCGTCTGGAAGAACCTCACCGACAACGTCAACGCTATGGCGAACAACCTGACCTACCAGGTGCGCAACATCGCCCAGGTCACCACCGCCGTCGCCGAGGGCGACCTCGGCAAGAAGATCACGGTCGACGCGCAGGGCGAGATCCTGCAGCTCAAGGACACCGTGAACACGATGGTCGACACCCTCTCGGCGTTCGCCGACGAGGTCACCCGCGTCGCCCGCGAGGTCGGCACCGAAGGCCGCCTCGGCGGCCAGGCCAACGTGCCGGGCGTGAGCGGCGTGTGGAAGGACCTGACCAACAACGTCAACGGGATGGCCTCCAACCTGACGTTCCAGGTCCGCAACATCGCGCAGGTCACCACCGCCGTCGCCGAGGGCGACCTCGGCAAGAAGATCACGGTGGACGCGCAGGGCGAGATCCTGGAGCTGAAGGACACCGTCAACTCCATGGTGGACACGCTCTCGGCGTTCGCGTCCGAGGTCACCCGCGTCGCCCGCGAGGTCGGCACCGAGGGCCGCCTCGGCGGCCAGGCGATCGTGCCGGGCGCCGGCGGCGTCTGGCTGGATCTGACCGACAACGTCAACTCGATGGCCAACAACCTGACGAACCAGGTGCGAGGCATCGCGCAGGTGACCACGGCGGTGGCGCAGGGCGACCTGACCCGCAAGATCGAGGTCGACGCGCAGGGCGAGATCCTGCAGCTCAAGGACACCCTGAACACGATGGTCGACACCCTGTCGGCGTTCGCCGACGAGGTCAGCCGGGTGGCCCGCGAGGTCGGCACCGAGGGCCGGCTCGGCGGCCAGGCCCGGGTGCCCGGCGCGGGCGGCATGTGGAAGGACCTGACCGACAACGTCAACGGGATGGCGTCCAACCTGACCTACCAGGTCCGCAACATCGCCCAGGTCGCGACCGCGGTCGCGCACGGCGACCTGACGCGGCGCATCGACGTGGACGCGCAGGGCGAGATCCTGGAGCTGAAGACCACGCTGAACACGATGGTCGACACGCTGTCGTCGTTCGCGTCCGAGGTCACCCGCGTCGCCCGCGAGGTCGGCATCGAGGGCCGGCTCGGCGGCCAGGCCGAGGTCGAGGGCGTGTCCGGCACCTGGAAGCGGCTGACCGAGAGCGTCAACGAGCTGGCCGGGAACCTGACCACCCAGGTCCGCGCGATCGGCGAGGTCGCGAGCGCGGTCGCCACCGGCGACCTGACCCGGACGATCACGGTGGAGGCGCGCGGCGAGGTCGCCGAGCTGTCCGACAACGTCAACCTGATGGTGGCGACGCTGCGCGAGACGACCCGCGCCAACGAGGAGCAGGACTGGCTCAAGACCAACCTCGCGCGGATCGGCGGGCTCATGCAGGGCCACCGCGACCTCCAGCAGGTCGCCGATCTGATCATGCGGGAGCTGACGCCGACCGCGAGCGCCCAGTACGGCGCCTTCTACCTGGCGGAGAACTCCGGCGAGGAGATCGAGCTGGCGCTGATCGCCGGGTACGGGACGCGGCGGCACCGCGGCGGCCACATCCGGTTCGGGCTGGGCGAGGGCCTGGTCGGGCAGGCGGCGCAGGAGCGCCGGCCGCTGCTGATCGCCGACGCGCCCGCCGACTACGTCAAGCTCGGCTCCGGCCTCGGCGAGGCGTCCCCGGTCAACATCATCGTGCTGCCGATCGTCTTCGAGGACGAGGTGCTCGGCGCGATCGAGCTGGCCTCCTTCGGCCGCTTCACCGACGTCCACCTGGCGTTCTTCAGCCAGCTGATCGAGACGATCGGGGTCACGCTCAACGCGATCCGCGCCAACACCCGCACCGAGGCGCTGCTCGGCGAGTCGCAGCGGCTCGCGCAGGAGCTGCAGGAGCGGTCGGACGAGCTGCAGCGCCAGCAGGGAGAGCTGCGGCACTCCAACACCGAGCTGGAGGAGAAGGCGGCGCTGCTGGCCCAGCAGAACCGCGCGATCGAGATCCAGAACTTCCAGATCGAGCAGGCCAGGCGGACGCTGGAGGAGCGCGCCGAGCAGCTGGCGATCTCCTCGCGGTACAAGTCGGAGTTCCTGGCCAACATGTCGCACGAGCTGCGCACGCCGCTGAACAGCCTGCTGGTGCTGGCCAAGCTGCTGTCGGAGAACCAGGACGGCAACCTCACCGACAAGCAGGTGGAGTTCGCGCGGACCATCCACGAGTCCGGCACCGACCTGCTGGAGCTGATCAACGACATCCTGGACCTGGCCAAGGTCGAGGCGGGGAAGATGGAGGCGCACCCGCAGCACCTGTCGGTCTCCGCGCTGGTCGACTACGTGGACGCGACGTTCCGGCCGCTGTCGGTCGACAAGGGCCTGCAGTTCGGCGTGGAGGTCGCGCCGGACGTCCCGGCCACCCTGAACACCGACGAGCAGCGGCTCCAGCAGGTGCTGCGGAACCTGCTGTCGAACGCGGTGAAGTTCACCGCGGAGGGCGAGGTCCGGCTGCTGATCGAGCGGGCCGGCGACATCGACTTCACGCTGCCCGCGCTGTGGAACACCCCCGATGTGATCGCGTTCCGCGTGATCGACACCGGGATCGGGGTGAGCGCCGACAAGCTGCAGGAGATCTTCGAGCCGTTCCAGCAGGCCGACGGGACCACGAGCCGCCGCTACGGCGGCACCGGGCTCGGCCTGTCGATCAGCCGCAACATCGCGCGGTTGCTGGGCGGGGAGATCCACGCCGAGAGCCAGCCGGGCCGCGGCAGCGTGTTCACCCTGTACCTGCCCGCGCAGTACAGCGACCGGGACGGCCGGCGCCGCATGGCGCTGCCGGACGAGCCTGCCGCGGCGGACGCGGTGCCGGGTCTGGCCGCCGGCGGCGGCAACGGCGGGATCGCCGGGCCGGGGCCCGCCCCCGCCGTGGAGCAGGGGCGGACGGCGGAGCAGCGTCCGCCCGCCGCGGACCGTCCCGGCGAGGAGGAGTCGGCGCTGAACGGGCTGCTGGAGGAGCCGCCCGCCGAGTTCCTCGACGCGGCCCTGTCGGGCCGCAAGGTCCTGATCGTCGACGACGACGTGCGGAACGTGTTCGCGCTCACCAGCGTGCTGGAGGGCTACGGCATGGAGGTCCTGTACGCCGAGGACGGCCAGGCCGGGATCGAGGTGCTGCACCGGAACCCGGACGTGGCGGTGGTCCTGATGGACGTCATGATGCCGGGTCTGGACGGCTACGCCACGACGGCCGCGATCAGGGAGATGCCGCAGTTCGCCGAGTTGCCGATCATCGTCATCACGGCCAAGGTGATGAAGGGCGATCGGGAGAAGAGCCTCGCCTCTGGCGCGTCGGACTATGTGCCGAAGCCCGTCGACGTGGACCATCTCCTTGACGTCATGAGGAACTGGCTGCAACCCTCCATCGTCCGCTGAGGAGGAGGAGACGCCCGGCAGGTGGCTCGCCGCGGGGTCGGCGGCGATGGCGGGGACCGGAATCGGAGAGACGCGCGTGGACGACAAGGCGAAGATCCTGCTCGTGGACGACCGCGAGGAGAACCTGATCGCGCTGGAGGCCATCCTCAGCTCCCTCGATCAGGACCTCGTCCGGGCCCGGTCCGGGGAGGACGCGCTGAAGGCGCTGCTCACCGACGAGTACGCCGTCATCCTGCTGGACGTCGTCATGCCGGGGATGGACGGGTTCGAGACGGCCCGGGACATCAAGCGGCGCAAGAAGACCCGCGACCTGCCGATCATCTTCCTGACCGCGGTGAACAGCGACCCCGACTACGCGTTCCGCGGCTACGCGGCGGGCGCGGTCGACTTCATCTCCAAGCCGTTCGACCCGTGGGTGCTGCGCGCCAAGGTGTCGGTGTTCGTGGAGCTGCACACCAAGAACAAGCAGCTCCGCGACCAGACCGCCCTGCTGCGCGAGCAGGCGGCTCTGCTGCGGGAGCAGGCGACGCTGCTGAAGGCGCGCCCGGCCGGGGACGGGCCGGATCCGGCCGGGGACCGGCGCGTCGGCGACCGCCTGGCCTCGGTGCAGGAGCAGGCGGAGCTGGTCGGCAAGCGCGTGCCGGCCGCGCTGCGCGACGACGTCGAGGAGCTCGACCGCCGGCTCGCCGAACTGCGGGCCGCCCTCGACGGTCAGGCGCCCTCCGCGGGATGACCGCCGCCGGCGCAGCGAGGTGACTGCCCGGGGCACCGCGGGACACCGGACGGTGTCCGTGCGGTAACGCTTCGCGGCCTCCGGAGGCGGGGAGGGTCTCGCGGCGGAGGTGGTCCGCGTGGGCGTCGCCGCGCTGTTCCTCGCCGGTGCCGGGACGGGCCTGCTCGCGGGCGGCACCACGTGCGCGGCCGTGCAACTGGGTCTGCTCACCGGCGCGGTCTCCTGCGGATGCGAGGCGCCGGGCGAAGGCGCGGCGGGCACGGAGTCGGCTCATAGGGAGGTCCGGGCCGGTCTTGTGCGTCCGGTGGCGGCCTTCCTCGCGGCGAAGCTCGTCTCGCACACGCTGCTGGGGGCACTGCTCGGCCTGGCGGGCGGCGCGCTCCAACCCGGGCCGCGCCTGCGGGGGGCGATCCTCGCGGCGGCCGCGCTGATGCTCGCGGTGTTCGCACTCGACCTGCTCGGCTTTCGGCCCGCGCGGCGCCTCGTGCGGCGGAGGGAGGCCGAAGAGTGCCGCCTACCGCGCTCCGGGCGTCCCGCCGCGCTCGGGGCGGCGACCGTGCTGCTGCCGTGCGGGCTGACGCTGTCGGCCGAACTGCTCGCGGTCTCGTCGGGGTCGGCGCTCGGCGGCGCCGCGGTCATGGCGGGGTTCGTGCTCGGGACCGCGCCGCTGTTCGGGCTGGTCGGAGTGACGGTCGGCCGGTCCCTGGCGGCCGTGCGGGGACGGCTGACGGCGGTCCTGGCCGTCGGGCTGCTGGCCGTCGCCGGCTGGACGCTTGTCGCGGGGCTGCGCCTCGGCGGCTGGTTCCCGGACGGCGGCGCGGCGGCGGCGGCGTCCGATGCGGCGCGGTTCGTCTCGACGGATGCGTCCGGGACCCAGATCGTGACCGTGTGGGCCCTCGACCGCGGTTACCGGCCCTCGGCGCTCAGCGCCCGCGCCGGGGTGCGCACCGTCCTGGTCGTGAAGACGGCGGGCACGCGCGGCCACACCAGGGCGTTCACCATCCCGAGCCTGGGCCGCGACGTGATCCTCCCGGAGACCGGTGAGACGCGGATCGACCTGGGCGCCCCGGGGCCCGGCCGGATGCGCTTCGTGTGCGCGTCCGGCCACTTCCCCGGGGCGGTCACCTTTCGCTAGGCGGCCAGCCGGGCGCGGGCGGCGGCGATGCGCGCGAGGGTGCGATCGCGGCCGAGGACCTCCAGGGACTCGAACAGCGGCAGCCCCACCGTGCGGCCGGTGACCGCGACGCGGACCGGCGCCTGCGTCTTGCCGAGCTTGAGCCCGTGCTCGGCGCCGATCCGCTCCAGGCGGTCCTTCAGCTCGGCCGCGTTCCACGGCGCGTCCTGGTAGGCGGCCTCGGCGGCGGCGAGGATCTCGGCGGCCGGCTCCTTCATCGCCTTGTTCCAGGACTGCTCGTCGGACGGCGGCTCGTCCAGGAACGCGAAATCGATCATCTGGACGATCTCCGACAGCAGCGCGACGCGGGTCTGCGCGAGCGGCGCCAGCTCGGCGAACACGGCGACGTCGACGTCGAACGGGGCCTCCTGGAGGAACGGCAGGCACTCGGCGATGAACTTCTCCACCGGCAGCGCCCGGATGTACTCGCCGTTGATCGCGCGGAGCTTCTTGACGTCGAAGAACGCGGGTGAGGTGTTGACGTCCTCGATGCGGAACTCCTCGACGATCACGTCCCAGGGGACGATCTCGCGGTCGCCGGACGGTGCCCAGCCGAGCAGCATCAGGTAGTTGCGCATGGCCTCGGCAAGGTAGCCCTCGGCCCGGTAGTCCTCCAGCGCCACCTTGTCGCGGCGCTTGGACAGCTTCTGCCGCTTCTCGTTGACGATGACCGGGACGTGCGCCCACACGGGCGGCTCCCCGCCGAGCGCCTCCCAGAGCAGCTGCTGCTTGGGCGCGTTCGACAGGTGCTCCTCGCCCCGCACGACGTGCGTGATGCCCTGGCTCATGTCGTCGACCGCGTTGGCCAGGAGGAAGGTGACCGACCCGTCGGCGCGGGCGATGACGAAGTCCTCCATGAGGGCGTTCTCGAACACCGGCTTGCCGCGCAGCAGGTCGACGACGGTCGTCTGGCCTTCGTCGGGGGTGCGGAAGCGGAGGGCGCGTCCGGGGCCGGCCTCCAGGCCGCGGTCACGGCAGAAGCCGTCGTAGCCCTTGTGCGAGTCGCCGGTGCGGGCGACGATCGCCTCGCGCGAGCAGTCGCAGTAGTAGGCGCGGCCCTTGCCCTTGATGGTCTCGACGGCCTCGGCGTGCTTGTCGGCGTTGGCGGACTGGAAGTAGGGGCCCTCGTACTGCTCGCCGTCCATCCCGAGCCACGCCAGGGCGCGGATGATGCCCTCGGTCCACTCCGGGCTGTTACGCGAGGCGTCGGTGTCCTCGATCCGGAGTACGAGCGTCCCGCCGGACTGGAGCGCCATCGCCCAGTTGAAGAGCGCCGAGCGGGCGCCGCCGACATGGAACATGCCGGTCGGTGACGGGGCGAATCGTACGCGGATCGAAGAGGTCGAAGACATGCCACCAAGGGTAGGGCGCCCGGAGCGCGGTTCGCGCCTCGTTTCCCCTCGGGCCGTTCCGGCGTGTCAGGGCCTCCAGGACGGGTCGCGGCCCGCCTTGCCGAGCACGCGGTCGAGCAGCGGCGCGTCCCCGGGCACGGGCACCTCGGCTCCGAAGACCCCGTACTCGCGGCTCATCTCGGCCATGGCGGAGACCTGCTCCCACGCGGCCTCCACCACCGCGGGCGGGAAAGCGGGCTCGCGACCGGTGGCGACCGCGAGGTCCCAGCCGTGCATGACCCACTCGACGAGGAGGATCCCGCCGATGAACCCGGCCGGCATGCCCTCCTTGTTCCCGGTGAGGCTGGTGTTGCCCTCCCACGCGGCAGGGTCCTGCCATGCCTCGGCGGTCTTGCGGGCCTGCTCGGCGAACCGCTCGGCCCAGCCCGCCTCGGCGGTGAAGTCGTGGTCCTCCCCCGGCCCGGTGGGCGGCAGCCGGTGCGCTGCGGTCTCGCCGCGCCCGGTCCACAGGATCAGGTGGGAGGCCAGCGTTCGCACGTCCCAGTCCGGGCACGGGGTCGGCGCGTCCAGGGCGCTATCCGGGATCTCCAGGACGATCCGCGCCGCGGCCTCCGCGGCGGGGAGCATCCGGGTCCGTATGTCCATGACCGCCTCCTCGCTCATTCGTTCGAATACGGGGTCCACGTTAGGAGGCCCCTCGGGGCGCGTATTGAAGAAACGCGCCACGTTAGCCTGACCTGATGGAACGTCCCCTGCCCGGCGGCACGCGCGGCATCCTCCGGCCGCGGAGGGGCCTGGAGCGCTTCCAGATCGAGCGGATCCCGCCGCGGGCGGCCCTCGCCCCGTTCGTCGCCCACTTCTGGGTGCTGCGCTGGGATCTACGGGGCCGGCCGCCGCACCGCCAGCGGGTGCTCACCCGGCCGTCGGTCCATATGACCTTCACCAGTTACCTGACCGGGGGCGCGACACGGGCCAGGATCGTCGGCGTGGTGAGGGACGACTTCACCGAGGAGATCCACGACGAGGGGCGCGTGATCGGCGCGGCCTTCCGCCCGGGCGGATTCCGCCCCTTCACGGACGCGGCGGTCGCCACGCTGACCGGCCGTTTCGCCGGGGTGGAGGAGGTGTTCGGCACGGACGGCACCGCGCTCGCCGCCGAGATCTTCGCGCGTCCCGACGCGGCCGAGGCCGTCGGCCTGCTGGAGGCGTTCCTGGCCGGACGCGGGCCCGCGCCGGATCCGTCCGCCGAGCGGGCCGCCGCGATCGTCGAGCGGATCGCGGGCCGCCCCGGCCTGGCCCGGGTGGACGAGCTGGCCGCGGAGGTCGGGCTCAGCCCGCGCAGCCTGCAGCGCCTCTTCCACGAGTACGTGGGCATCGGGCCGAAGTGGGTGATCCGGCGGTTCCGGATGCAGGAGGCCGCCGAGCGCGCCGCGTCCGGGACGGACGTGGACTGGGCGGAGCTGGCCGCCGAACTCGGCTACGCCGACCAGGCGCACTTCGTCCGCGACATCACCGCCTCCGTCGGTACGCCGCCGGCGAGATACGCGCGCGAGACCGGGCCTGGCAGTATCGGGGGATGACCGCCACCTCCCGCGGCCCGCTCGACGACCTCACGGCGTTCCGGGCCCTCGCCGCGGAACGGCTCGGCTCCTTCGAGCACACGACCGTCCCGGACGCGCCCGGCCTGCGCCGCGCCGGAGTCGTGCTGTGCGCGGTGGACCACGGCGGCGTCCCCTCGATCATCGTCATCAAGCGCGCCTACCGGGGGCGCAACGCCGGCCAGTGGGGGCTGCCCGGCGGACGCCTGGAGGACGGCGAGACGCCCGAGGCGGCGGCGCTGCGGGAGCTGCACGAGGAGATCGGGCTGACCGCCGGACCCGGCGACGTCCTCGGCAGGCTCGACGACTTCCCCGCCGCCTCCGGCTTCGCGATCACGCCGATCGTGGTGGCGCTGGACGATCCGGGCACCCTAGCTCCGAGCGCGGACGAGGTGCACTCCGTCCACCACACCAGCCTGCGCAAGCTCGCCGCCGACGACACCCCGAAGTGGGTGCCGCAGCCGGGCGGCGGGCGCCTGCTGCAGATGTTGCTGGGTCCGCACTCGCGCGTCCACGCCCCGACCGGCGCGATGCTGTGGCAGTTCCGCGAGGTCGTCCTGCTCGGGCGGCAGGTCAGGGTCGCCGACTTCCTCCAGCCCGACTGGACGCGCCACTGAGCGTCAGAACGTCCCGCCGTCCACGACGATGCGCTGCCCGGTCACGTAGGACGCGGCGTCGGAGACGAGGAACCGCACCACGTCGGCGACCTCCTCGGGGGTGCACACGTGGCCGTAAGGGGACGAGGCGTCCGCCTGCCGGATGTCCTCGATGCCGGCGGTGGCGCGGACCAGCCGCCGTCCCATCTCCGTGTCGACCAGGCCGGGCGCGACGATGTTGACGTGCATGCCGTTGCCGCGCTCCTCCTTGGCGAGGACCTGGGCGAGCGCCTCCATCGCCGCCTTGCCCATCGCGTAGGGGCCGCCGTGCGCCCCCATGAGGTCGGTGGCCACGCTGGACACGAACACGACGTCGCTGCGCTCCGCCTGCCGCAGCAGCGGCAGCAGCGCCTGGCTGAGGTGGTGGGGGCCGAACGCGTGCACCCGCATGACCCGCTCCAGCTCGGCGGGATCGGTGTCGGCCACGCTGTTCCCGCGGCTGGCGATCCCGGCGCTGTGCACGAGGACGTCCAGGGCGCCCAGCTCGGACTCCACGCGGGCGGCGAGGTCGCGGCACTGCCCGAGGTCGTCGACCGAGGCGCGGAAGGCGTGCCCGCGCGCCCCGGCGGCCTCGATGTCGCCGACCGTCTTGCGCGCGGCCTCCTCGTCGCGGCGGTAGGCGATGGCGACCCGCGCTCCCCCGGCGGCCAGGGCCAGGGCGATGGCCCGGCCGATCCCGCGGCTTCCTCCGGTGACCAGGGCCGTACGGCCGGCGAGAGAACTCAACGGACACTCCTTCGTCGGGGGCTGCTCACAGCGCTCCTATACTGCACGCTCCCGGAATCCCTGCCGTAAGCGTCCCCTGACGCAGGTCATCAGGCGGGCGTGGCCTCGATGACGTGGTAGGCCGCGGGAGGCAGCGGACCGGTCAGCGCGACGACCGCGAACCCGGCGCCGTCCAGCAGGTCCCGGTACTCGGCCTCGGTGCGCTCCCGCCCGCCGGTCGCCACCAGCATGTTGAGGTCGTTGCGCACGATGCCCGCCGACTCCGGCGCGACGATCTCCGGCATCATCTGCTCCAGCAGGATCAGCCGGGCGTCCGGGCGCATCGCCGCCCGGACGTTCCGCAGGATCGCGGCTGCCTTTGCGTCGTGCCAGTCATGAATGACGCTCTTGAGGACGTAGGCGTCCGCACCGCCGGGGACCGACGCGAAGAAGTCGCCCGGGACGATCTCCGCCCGGTCGGCGACGTCGGCCAGGGTGCCCGGTGCGGCGGCGAGCCCGGCGGGGAGGTCGAACAGGACGCCCCGCAGGCCGGGATAAGCGCGCAGGATCGCGGCCAGCAGCGTCCCGTCGCCCCCGCCGAGGTCGGCGACCGTCCCGTAGCGGCCGAAGTCGTGGGCGTCGATGACGCCGGGCGCGACGTCGAGAGTGTGCTCGGCCATGGCCCGGTTGAACGTCTCCGACAGCTCGGCGCCAGATGCGAAGAACTCGAAGGGCGTCCTGCCGGTGACCCGTTCCCAGGCGTACTCCCCCGTGCGCAGCGTCTCGGTCAGGTCACCCCACGTCCGCCATACCTCGGGGCCGCAGAACAGCCTGATCAGCGACCGGATCGAGTCGGGGGCGTCGGCGCGCAGGCGGCGCCCCTCGGCGGTCAGCGAGAACAGGTCGCGGTCGCGCTGCTCCACGACTCCGAGACCGGTGAGCCCGCGGAGCAGGCGGTGCAGGGACGGTGCGTGCGCACCGGTCTCCTTCGCCAGCTCGGTGCTCGACATCGGCCTGCCGTCGGTGAAGGCGTCCGCCAGCCCGATCTCGGCCGCGGCGTGGATGATCTGCGCCGGCATGAATCCGAAGGCCAGGTCCATCAGCGGTGATCTCGGCATCGTCGGCTCCCTTCGGTTCCGCTTCCCTTGCCGTCCGCACGTTACGAGGCCGCCTCGGGCGAGGTCTTGGACGAATGCAACCTCCCGGACAGGTCGCTGTTACCTGATCGTGATCTCTGCTAACACGATAGACATTTCCGGTTTATCTAACTATTTGAGACTGGCGGCTCGTGCTCCCGAGCGAAAAGGAGCTTCCCGTGAGACGCACGGGGATCACCGCCAGCGCACTCAGCATCAGCGCACTCACCGCCGCCCTCACCGGGACGGCCCTGCTCGCCCCCGCCGCCGACGCCGCTCCGCCGCCCCCGCCAGACGGAAGCACCGCGTCCCAGCACCTCGCCGCCCTCACCGTCGCCGCCGAAGGATCCGGCGACGGCTACTCCAGGGACAAGTTCCCGCACTGGATCGACCAGGGCGACAGCTGCAACACCCGCGAGGTCGTCCTCAAGCGGGACGGCGACAACGTCGGGACCGGCTCGGACTGCTATCCGACGTCCGGTTCCTGGACCAGCCCGTACGACGGGGCCGCCTGGACCCAGCCGTCCGACCTCGACATCGACCACATGGTCCCGCTCGCCGAGGCGTGGCGGTCGGGGGCCTCCTCCTGGACGACGTCCCGCCGCCAGGAGTTCGCCAACGACCTGTCCAGCTCGCAACTGTGGGCGGTCACCGACAACGTCAACCAGGCCAAGGGGGACAAGGACCCGGCCGAGTGGACGCCGCCGCTGGCCTCGTTCCACTGCATGTACGCCAGGTCGTGGATCGACGTGAAGTACCGCTACGGCCTCACGGTCGACTCCGCGGAGAAGTCGGCGCTCACCGGCCTGCTCGGCACCTGCTGAGGCGACGCCCCCGCTCCCGGCGGGTCCGCGGCGCGCCAGCGGACCCGCCGGTCTCCGCCGCCGGCCGGACAGGCGTCAGCCGGACGACCGTCAGCCGGACAGGGCCCGCAGCCAGGTCGCGGCGATCCCGAGGTGCTCGTCGGTCAGGCCGGTCATCGGGTCGACCTCCACGAGCAGGTGCTCGGCGACGCCGGGCTCCCCCGCGATGCAGTCGGTGGCGTCCGGCTCGTCCTCGAACCAGACGAACGGCCTGCCCTCCGCCCACTCGGCCACGTGGCGCGCCTTCCACGCCCCGAGCGTGCGGCCCATCCGGATTCCCGGGAACTGCGGGATCGGCACGAAGGGCAGCTCCGGCAGCCCGACCCGCGGGGCGATCCACTCGTTGGCGTTGTCGCACCAGTAGCTCGCCCAGGCCAGCTCCGCGCCCGTGGACTCGGCGAGGTCGAGCAGCGCCTGGCCGTGCCCGGGGTTCAGCCACAGCGAGAACGGCATCCCGTTCGGCGAGCACCGGTGCCGCTGGAACCCGCGATGAGGCCTCTCAAAGGGATTGAGCACCCCGTCGACATCAAGAAGAACCACCGGCGACCCCATACACCGGACCGTACGGCATCCAGGCCCTCCCGTCGAAGGTCATCGCGGCGCGGCCGTCATAGGTCGCCGCCGAGCGGGCATCGACCCCGCATGTGCCGACTGTTCGGACTGACCACCGGCGGGCCCCGCGTCCGCGCCACGTTCTGGCTGCTGGACGCCCCCGACAGTCTCCGCTCCCAGTCCCGCCGCATGCCCGACGGGACGGGGCTCGGCTGGTTCTCGCTGGGCGAGGAGCCGGTCCGCGACCGGGCGCCCATCGCCGCCTTCCGGGACGCCGACTTCAACTCCGAGGCGCGGTACGTCGCCTCGCACACCTTCGTCTCCCACGTCCGGTACGCCTCGACCGGGGCGCCGGACGTCCGCAACTCCCACCCGTTCGTCATGGACGACCGGCTGTTCGCCCACAACGGGGTCGTGCGCGGCCTCGACGTCCTCGGCTCCTGGCTCACGGACGCGGAGCGGGCGATGGCGCGGGGGCACACCGACTCCGAACTCGTGTTCGCCTACATCACCGCGCAGATCCGGCGGCACGGGGACACGCGGGCCGGGCTCATCGCGGCCGTCGGCCGCATCGCCGCCGAGCTGCCCGTCTTCGCGCTGAACCTCCTGCTGGCCGAGTCCGGGCGGCTGTGGGCGCTGCGTTACCCCGACACCCACGAGCTGTGGGTGCTCGCCCCCGAGCTCACCGAACCCGGCGCCGCCCGGCACATGTCCTCCGGCCGCGAGCCGGGCCGCATCGACGTCACGGCCCACCGGGAGGCGTGCGCGGCCTGGATCGTCGCGAGCGAGCGCATGGACGACGACCCGGACTGGCGGCTCCTCGATCCCGGCGAGCTGCTCATGCTGGACGGGCGGCAGGCGTCCTCGCACTTCCCCTTCGGCACGCCCGCGCACCCGCTGACCACCGCCGACCTGTCGGCGGCGGAGTCGGTGTCCCAGACATGATCGGCTTCGCCGCCCCCGCCGTATAGTGGACGGCCGAGGACCGAGGAGCCCGGATGCCGCGAGAACTCACGCTGATGGCCGTGCACGCCCACCCCGACGACGAGGTGCTGAGCACGGGCGGGATCCTCGCCCGCTACGCCGCCGAGGGCGTCCGCACCGTTCTTGTGACGTGCACCAACGGCGAGCAGGGCGACGGCCCCGGCGGCGTGAAGCCCACCGAGCCGGGGCACGACGCCGCGCAGGTCGCGCGGCGGCGGCTCGCCGAGCTCCGCGAGTCCGCCGGCCTGCTCGACATCGGCCACCTGGAGCTGCTCGGCTACCCCGACTCCGGTATGCCGGGCTGGCCGGCCAACGACGACCCGGCGGCCTTCGCGAACGTCCCGCTGGACGAGCCGGCCGGGCGGCTCGCCGAGCTGATGGAGCGTTACCGCCCCCAGGTCGTCGTCACCTACGACGAGAACGGCGGCTACGGCCACCCGGACCACATCCAGGCCCACCGCGTCGCGGTCGCCGCCACCGAGCGGTCCGGCATCCCCGACAAGCTGTACTACACGGCCATCCCCCGGTCCGCGAGCAGGCAGATGTTCCAGGCCGTCCGGGACGCCGGTGTCGACCTCGGTTTCGACCCGCCCGACGACTTCGGCACCCCCGACGAGCTGATCACCAGCGTCCTGGACGTCGCCGCGCATTTCGACGCCAAGCGCAAGGCGCTGCTGGCCCACGCCAGCCAGGCCGAGAACATCTTCCTGCTGCGGCTGCCGGAGGAGACGCAGCGGATGGCGTTCTCCGCCGAGGCGTTCGTTCGCCACTACGACCGGGTCGAGGCGCCCGGCACGGAGGACGACCTGTTCGCGGGGCTCAGGTAGCGCGCTTGGCCCGGTAGTGGTCGAGAACGTCCTGGCGCAGCAGATAGCCGAACCCGGCCCGTTCGAGCCGCAGCGCCAGGGCCGCCTTGTCGGCGCCCAGGGCGGCGGCCGTGGCGCCCAGCCGCCAGTCGTGCTCCGCCAGCCGCTTGAGCAGGTAGCCGCGCTTGACCTGCGCTTCCGAGAGCCTGAACGTCTTCATGTAGGCGATGCGGCCGTCCTCGCCGGTGATGGTCTCGCCGATGTGGTTCTCCCTGCGCAGCGCGAACGAGGGCAGCCACCGGGAGAGTTCGAAGCCGTGGAGGTACTGCACCACCTGCCGCGTCCCCTCCTCGTCGAAGAGCTGCCCGGCCATGACCCCGTCATGGAAGGCGGCCCACTCCTCCTGGCGCAGCGTCACCGCCGTCCGCAGGTCGTCCAGCGAGCGGATGCCCGCGTAGTCGATGGGCGCGGACAGATCGCCGGCGGGCGCGCCCAGCAGGCCGTACATGTAGACCAGCTCGCCGAAGAGATCCTCGACCAGCGTGGGGTGCAGCGCCCGGTAGTCGTCGGGGTGCGGGACGACGAACGCGCTCGCCAGGGAGTCGGCGACGTACACCATCACGCCGCACTGCCCGGGATGGATCTCGAAGATCCTGAGCGCGTCCTCCAGGCCCCGGACCTCCCGCCCGAGGTAGGCCTCCTCGCTGCGGGGGGACAGGCCGTGCGCGACCGCCCGGCGCGACCATTCCTCCCACGCGATCTCCGGCCCGCCGAAGTGCAGCGCCAGGTAGCCCTCGACGGCCAGGTGCAGCGGGAGGAAACGCAGCCGGTCCTTGCCGGCCTTGCGCGCCATCCTCCGCGTGAACCGCACGGGCATTCGCGGCGGGGCCGCCGCGGTGTCGCGCTCCAGCAGGCGCGTCCCGTACGAGGCCGCCTGCGTCTGGTCGCCGTCGCTCCACGACGCCACGAAGGCGTGCGGGACGAACGAGACGTACACGGCGTCGCCCACGTCCACGACCGACACCGGCTCCGCGTACGCCTTCCGGTGCAGCCGCAGATGCGGGACGGGCTCCTCCCGGACGAGCGGGACGAGCCGCACGGAACCCCACACCTGCGCGGGCCTGGTCGCCAGCCCGTCCAGCCTGATCGTCATGCGCGCTCCCCGAGGAACCGGGCGACCCGGTCGTCCAGATGCGCCCGCAGCCCCGCCAGGCCGACCCGTCCCTCGGCGAACCGGGCGAGCTCGACCAGCGTGGGGAGGTCCTCGGCGTCCCGGATGCCCGCGGTCGGCACCGCCGGCGACAGCCGCCGCACGTCGAAGTCGTCCGCGTCGTACACCGGGTTCAGGTGCGCGATCATCACCCGCTGCCCCGGCGCGAGCCGGTGGCCGGGGTCGAGGCGCGTGCGCCAGATCCGCAGGACGTCCGCGGCGAGGCCGGGGGGCGCGTTGTCCCAGCCGTCGGAGATGATGAGGAGCCGCTCGGGGGCCGTCTCCAGGGCGTCGATGATCCGCTGCCCCAGCGGCGTCGGGCCGGAGGGGTACAACAGCAGCTCGTCGGTGCGACCCGACGTCCACAGCGGCCTGTAGTCCTTCGCGAGGGTCTCCAGCAGGTAGTGCGCGGCGAGCGCGACCGCCAGCGGGCGCCGCCGCTTCTGCCCCGACCCGAGCGAGGAGTAGCTGTCGTCCAGCACGGCCGTGACCCTGCCCCAGGAGCCGCGCGCGGCGCCCGCCACCCGCCGGGCGGCGGTCCGCAGCGCCCGGCTCAGCTCGGCCCGCCGTGCGGACCGCTCGTCCAGCGGCAGGGAGAGCACGTACGACGCGAGGCGCGTCAGCGGCATCTCTCCCAGATCGGTCCGCACGGCCGCCCCTCCGCTCGACTGCAGGCGCAGCCGCTCCAGCCGCGTCATCCGCGGCTCGATGCGCTCCAGGAACACCTCGCGCGGGATCCGGTGCTTGACCGCGAACCCCTCCGCGACCGTGTACGGCAGCTCGTAGATCGCCGCGTGCTCGTAGTGCGCCCGCCGCCACTGCTCGAAGATCGGCGTCTTGAACGCCTTGACGCTGAACGGCGCGAACAGGAAGTTGCGCTGCTCGCCGCGCAGCCGCAGATGCGCGTGCCGCGCCGCGTCCTTCACCGCGCCCCGGTACTTGACGGCGTCGAACTCCGGGTCCCGCCGCCCCGCCATCCAGTCGCGGATGATGACGCGCGTCCGCCGGTTGTTCACCCCGAGCCGCCGCAGCTCGCGGAAGAGCCGGTACACGCGCTGGGGCGGCAGCTCCTCCAGCCGCCGCGCGATCAGCCGTCCTTCCCCGCGCCGCCGCTCGACGTCCACGTCCCCCGCCCGGACCAGCAGGTTCCGCACGATGATCGCCGCGTTGTGGTCGTTGACGTCCAGCGCGAGGACGTCCGCGTACATGTCCCGGTAGTTCTCCAGCATGTACTCGTGCAGGAACTCAAGGCTGAGACGCTGCTCACCCGCATGGTGGTGGAACTCTCGCTGCCCGGTCGACGTGATCGCCGCGTTGACGAACATCAGCACGTCCTCGCACGCGACGAGATCCGCGAACGTCTCGCTCATCACTCCCCCGGGGTGGACGGGCGCCGGCCGGGGAAGGGGGGCGCGAACAGCGAAGCATCGCTTGAAGGGCGGGTTCCGGAAGTCACACCGAAGTCCCGCGGCCGGCTCCCGGAACCGTAACACCGCTCCCGGCGTGCCGACCTCCGAATTTCAGGGGCGGTACGTGCCGAAATACCACTCGTTGCCGTCGGGGTCGCGGGCGGCGTAGTCGCGGGAGCCGTAGTCCTGGTCGGTGAGCTCGCGGAAGATCTCGGCGCCGGCGGCCTTCGCGCGGTCGTGGTGGGCGTCGGGGTCGTCGACGGCGACGTAGACGGCCGCCGGCGGCGTCTTGGCGGCCCCGAGCATGACCAGGCCGGTGTCGTAGCGCATCTCGGCGTGGACGATCGTGCCCTGGTCGTCCTTGTGGACGCCGGCGGTCTCGAAGCCGAACGCCTTCTCCAGCCATTCGAGCGTCCGGGCCGGGTCGGCGGCCCTGATCAGCGGATAGAAGGTGCGGCGGATCTCGCTCGTCATGTCGTCCTCCCTGGTTCTGGCATGCCCAGTCTGCGGGGAGGGCGACCGTCCGTCTTGGACGAATGTGACCTCAGCGGCGGGCGGCGTCGCGTTCGGCGGCGAGGCGCCGGGTCTCGGCGGAGACGGGGGCGCCGAGGATCGCGGCGACGACGTCGATCAGGTAGCTGGTGAACAGGCGGTCGTCGGTGCGGGGGCCGGAGCGGGCGCGGCGGGACAGCTCGATCGAGGCGTACAGGATGGCCGTGAAGCGGCGGTGCAGCCTGGCCGCGTCCTCTTCGAGAAGGGGCTCGACCAGGGTGCGCCAGCGGCACAGGCTGTCGGGCGCCCGCTGGGAGTCCGCCCCGGGGGTGTCGTCGAGGACGGCCAGGGGGACGAGCGGGTTCGGGCGGTTGACGACGTCCGCCCAGATCTGGAGGTAGGCGCGGCCCGACTCGCCGGTGAGCCGGGCCGCCATGGGGCGGACCAGGGCGGCGGCGAGGGGGCGGACGCCCGGCTCGCCGTCCTCGTAGGCGTCGAGCAGGGCGTGCCGGCGGGCCTCCACCTCGGGCGCGTGCCGGGCGAAGATCGCGCGGATGATCCCGGCGCGGTCCCCGAAGTGGTACTGGACGGCCGTGGCGTTGCGGGCGCCGGCCTCCTGCACGATCTCGCGGAGGCTGACGGCGTCCACGCCGCGGGCGGCGTAGAGCGCCTCGGCGGCGTCGAGCAGCCTCTCCCGCGTGTCACTCATTGCCGATCGCGTGCTCCAGGGCCTCGGCGAACCGCTCCCGGGCCGCCGCCCGGCGGGTGGGCAGGTGGCCGGACGGCCACAGGCCCTCGACGGGCTCGACGCCGCGCAGCAGCTGCCGGGCCAGGGTGATCTTGTGGACCTCGGTGGGGCCGTCGGCGATGCCCATCGCCTCCGCCCCCATCATCATGGCGGCGAACGGCATCTCGTTCGAGACGCCGAGGGCGCCGTGCAGGTGCATCGCGCGCTGGACGACGTCGTGGTACACCTTCGGCATCGCGGCCTTGACGGCGGCGATGTCCTTGCGGACCTTCTTGTAGTCCTTGTGCTTGTCGATGAGCCAGGCGGTGCGCAGGACGAGCAGCCGGAACTGCTCGATCTCGATCCAGCTGTCGGCGATCTTCTCCTGGGTCATCTGCATCTTGGCCAGCGGCCCGAACCGCGTCTGCCGGGACACCGCGCGCTCGCACATCATGTCGAACGCCTTGCGGACCTGCGCGATCGTCCGCATGGCGTGGTGGATGCGCCCGCCGCCGAGCCGGGTCTGCGCGATGGCGAACGCGCCGCCCTCGTCGCCGAGGAGGTTCTCGGCCGGGACGCGGACGTTCTCATAGCGCAGGTAGCCGTGCGACCCTTCGCGCTCGCCGCCGACGCCCACGTTCCGGACGGTGGTCAGGCCCGGCGCGTCGGCCGGCACGATGAACATGGACATGCCCTCGTAAGCGGACACATCCGGGTTCGTCACGGCCATCACGATGAGGAACGTGGCGTGGCGGGCGTTGGAGGAGAACCACTTCTCCCCGTTGATGACCCAGCCGTCCCCGTCGCGGGTGGCGCGGGTGGTGAACAGGGTCGGGTCGGCTCCCCCGTGCGGCTCGGTCATCGAGTAGGACGAGGAGATCTCCCCGTCCAGGAGGGGACGCAGGTAGCGCTCCTTCTGCCCCGGCGTGCCGAAGTGGGCGATGATCTCGGCGTTTCCGGAGTCGGGCGCCTGGCAGCCGAACACCGACGGCGCCCAGCGGGAGCGGCCGAGGATCTCGTTCAGCAGCGCCAGCTTCACCTGGCCGTACCCCTGGCCGCCGAGGTCGGGGCCGAGGTGGCACGCCCACAGGCCCTTGTCGCGGACCTCGTCCTGCAGCGGGCGGACGAGCCGCTTGTAGCGGGGATCGGTCTTGTCGTACGGGTCGCCGAGCACGAGGTCGAGGGGCTCGACCTCGTCCCGGACGAAGGCGTCCGCCCAGTCGAGGAGTTCCTGGTAGGCGAGGTCGGTCTCGAAGTCCCAAGCCATGGCGCGCTCCCGGGGTCGTGGAGCCTCGATAATGTATGCACTTGAGTAAGTAATGCAAGTGCATGACTGTTACCCTCCGGTCGGTCAGTGTCGGGAAGGGACCCGCCGTGCAGCCTGAGCAGATCGACCGCGCCCTCGTGGACTTCGGCGCCCTCGCCGGGTGGATGGACGGCCGGAACCTGCCGGGCGGGCCGTTCGAGAACGTCGAGGTGCTCACCGGCGGCACCCAGAACACCCTGGTCCGGTTCCGCCGCGGCGGCCGCGAGTACGTGCTCAGGCGCGGCCCGAGCCACCTGCGCCCGCGGACGAACGACGTCCTGCGCCGCGAGGCGCGCGTGCTCGCCGCCCTCGACGCGACCGACGTCCCCGCGCCGCACCTGGTCGCCGCCTGCCCGGACGAGTCCGTCATGGGCGGCGCGGTGTTCTACCTGATGAGCGTGGTCGAGGGCTTCAACGCCTCGGTGACCTTGCCGGAACGGCATGCCGCGGACGCGTCCGTCCGTCACGAGATGGGGTTGAACGCGGCCCGCGCGCTGGCGGCGCTGGGCGCGGTCGACCACGAGGCGGCCGGCCTGCAGGACTTCGGCAGGCCGGAGGGGTTCCTGGAGCGGCAGGTGGGCCGCTGGATGTCCGAACTCGATTCCTACAGCGCCCTGGACGG
Source organism: Actinomadura sp. B10D3 (assembly GCF_039871695.1). Lineage (NCBI taxonomy): Bacteria > Bacillati > Actinomycetota > Actinomycetes > Streptosporangiales > Thermomonosporaceae > Actinomadura > Actinomadura sp. B10D3. The sequence goes on along the minus strand of NZ_JBDPLY010000027.1, from coordinate 101,187 downwards.
CTACCCGGGGCCGGACATCCCCGGCCTGGACGAGGTGGCCCGGTGGCTGGAGGAGCGCCGCCCGAGGACGTGGCGTCCCGGGATCCTGCACGGCGACTACCACCTGGCCAACCTGATGTACTCCCTCGACGGGCCCGAGGTCGCGGCGATCGTCGACTGGGAGATGTGCACGATCGGCGACCCGCTGCTGGACCTCGGCTGGCTGCTCGCGACCTGGCCCGACCGCGCCGACCAGAGCGCGGCGCTGGCCGGCCCCCTCGGCGCGGCCGGCGGGCTGCCCACCGCGGACGAGCTGGTCGCCGTCTACGCCGAGCGCGCGGACGCCGTCGCCGGACGCGACCTGCGCTCCATCACCTGGTACGCGGTGCTCGCGTGCTTCAAGCTCGGCATCGTCCTGGAAGGGACCCACGCCCGCGCGTTCGCCGGGAAGGCGCCCAAGGAGACCGGCGACCTCCTCCACGGCATCACGCTCGGGCTCTTCCACCGTGCCCGCGGTTTCATCGACTCGTAGGGCGCCTGCACTCCGCGCGGCCCCGCCGGGCCGGTGCGGTCGTTCCCCTTGACCCGGTTTCACACGGATGATCAAGAACTGGGAGGATGCGGGAGGAGGTGCGATGGAGATCCGAAAGGGCGGGCCTGACGACGCGCCCGTCATGATGGCGATGCTGGACGGCGCCGTGGAGTGGCTCGCCGCGAACGGCCGCACGGGGCAGTGGGGCAGCGAACCGTGGTCGCAGGATCCGCGGCGCGTGGAGCGCATCGCGGGCATCGCCCGCGACGACGAGATCTGGGTGGCGGAGGTGGACGGGACCCCGGCCGGGGTCATGGCCGTGTCGCCGGGGCCGCCGCACTACGTCGACCCGATCGATGAGCCGGAGCTGTACATCACTCTGCTCGTGACGAATCGTGCGTTCGCCGGGCACGGTGTCGGCGGCGCCCTCATCTCCGAAGCCAAGGACGAGGCCCGCGCGAAGGGCGCCGCCCTGCTGCGCGTCGACTGCTACCGCGGCGGCGACGGCCGGCTCGTCGAGTACTACCGGGGCAAGGGCTTCGAGCCGGTCGCGGACTTCACCGTGGGCGAGTGGCCGGGGAAGCTGTTGTCCCAGCGTGTCGGCGGCTAACCCCTCCCCGCCTTGCAAAACCGGGCGGAGCGACGCAGCCTGGTAGGTGACGGTGAGAACGGGGCAGTCGGTGACGCCCTTACGCCGCACGGACGGCGACCGAGCCGCTCGCCCCGTTCCGCCGGTCCAAACCTCACGTCGGATTCCTGCCAGCGAGGCCGCCCGTCGCGGGGCAGGCTCAGGGCATGACCAGAGATTTCCGCTTCGGCGTGGTGGGCGAGTCGATCCGCTCGGGCGCCGAGCTGGCCGAGACCGCCCGCCGCGCGGAGGATCTCGGATACGACGTCCTGACGCTGCGGGACCACTTCGTCGCCGAACCCTTCGGCGAGCAGCTCGCGCCGATGGTGGCGCTGGCGTACGCCGCGTCCGCGACGAGCACGCTGCGGCTGGGCACGATGGTGCTCTCCAACGACTACCGGCACCCGGTGATGCTCGCCAAGGAGGCCGCCACCCTCGCCCACCTCTCGGGAGGACGGTTCGAGCTGGGCCTCGGAGCGGGCTGGCTGCGCGAGGAGTACGAGGCCGCCGGAATGGCGTTCGATCAGGCCGGCGTGAGGGTCGGGCGGCTGGAGGAGTCGCTGCGCATCCTGTGGAGCCTCCTCGGTGGTGAGAAGACCACCTTCGCGGGCGAGCACTACCGGATCGACGGCCTGACCGCCTTCCCGGTCCCCGCCGCGCGTCCGCCGTTCGTCGTCGGCGCCGGGAGCCGCCGCATGCTCGGCATCGCCGGACGGCACGCCGACACCGTCGGCATCCTTCCGCGCGCTCTCCCCGAGGGCGCCATCTCCGACGAGATCTCCGAACGCCTCCCCGACACGATCGCCCGCAAGGTCGGGTGGGTCCGGGAGGCGGCCGGCGGGCGGGACGTCGAGCTGAGCATGATCGTGGCGCCGACGTTCGGTCCCGATCCCCGGCGCGCCGCCGCCAAGGTCGCGGTCACCCGAGGCTGGGGCACCTCGTCGGCCGACCTCGTCCTCGGCATGCCGTCCCAGTTCGTCGGCCCGCCCGAGCACATCGCCGAGCAGATGCTCGCCCGCCGGGACCGCTTCGGCTTCACGTACTACCAGGTCTCCGACTCGGTCATGGAGGAGTTCGCCCCCGTCATCCCCCTGCTGGCCGGCTAGCCGGGGGCGGCGAAGCCCGCGTTCATGGCGAGGCTCAGTTCCGGTTCGGTGAGCCGGTCGCCGTCCAGCACGGTGACCATCCGGCCGTGCTGGAAGACGACGACGCGGTCGCACAGCTCGACAAGCTCCGCGAGGTCGCCGGCGGCGATGAGCACCACCTTTCGCGTCCAGCCACTTGGCGAGGACAACCTTCTGCTGGTTCCCGCCCGACAGATCGCCGGCGCGGTCGTGGACGTCCCCGCGGACCCTCAGCCTCGCCAGATGGCCGCGGGAACGTTCGACCAGGCGTGCGCGGCGGGGCATCGGCCCGCCGCGCACCTGTCCGAGCCAGCTGACGGACATGACGTTCTCCCAGAGCGTCTTGTCGAGCATCAGCCCGCCGCCCTTGCGGTCACCGAGATGTAGGCGACGCCTTTGGTGACGGCGTGCCTGGCGGAACGGGACGATCTCCCGTCCGGCAATCGGACGGAACCGGCCGACGGGCGCGCCCGGCCGCACACGGCGTCGAGGACGGCGAGATGCCCCGAGCCCTGCAACCCCGTCAGCCCGACGATCTCCCTGCCCTGCGCCGTCAGGGACACCTCGCGCAGCCGTCCCGGGACGGTGACGCCGTCGAGGGCGACCGCGAGCCCTCGCGCGGCCAGCCTCCGGGTGACGGCGGCGAGCCGGACGGCGGCGTCGCGGGGCAGCTCCGGCGGAGTAGAAACGGGGATTCCCCGGTGATCTTTTCGATACCGGGGAATCCCCCTTTTCCATGCACCGGCAGCCCTGTGCCGGGTCTGTGAGAGACCTCACGACCGTTATGTGCGCGGGCTCACATTCGCGCGGTGAGCCATTTCACGAACGGTTCGCTCGGCCTCCGGTCAGGAGGAGCCGAAAGGCCGCGGCTTGCCCTTCTTCCCGGCGCCGGAGCCCCAGGAGAGGACTTCCCACTTGACGCCCTTCAGGTGCCCCTCGCCGGTACCCGCGTTGTACTTGCTCTCCGGCTTCTTGCCGTCCAGCAGGTACCGGAAGGTGTAGGTGTCGAGGTCGAGCATCACACCGCGGTGCGACGGCTCGCCGGGACCGCGGTCGCCGACGAAGCCGGTGATGCTGCGGCCCTTGTAGGTGACCCGCACCTTGGTGAGCATCGGCCAGCTCGGGCTGGCGAACATGCCCTTCTGCATGGGCTTGCCGCTCGCGGGGGCACCGGTGTCGCCCCGCACGCCCGACCCGTCGTCCCAGAAGTAGGACGAGGTCGTCGTGCCGCTGAGCAGGGCCTTCGGACCCTTCTTCGCGGTGTTGCTGTCCTTGGCGACCGCGGGCTTCTCCGGGGCCTTGGCCGCGGGCTGCTTCTTCTCGGGGGCCTTCACGGGGGCCTTGAGGGCGTCCTGCCGGGGCGCCTTGTGCTCCTGCGCGGCGACGGCCCGCTCGGGCTTGAACTGCTTCTGGGGAGCGGAGTCGTCGCTGGCCGCTGCCACGCCGGCCACGAGCATGCCCGCGAGGGCGGTACCGGTCACGCCGGTCAGGACGACGTTGATCGCTCGCTGCTGCATGAAGATCCTTCGTTCGGGGTACAGGGCTGCCGGCCCGCCCTGGCATGCGCGCAGGTCACGCGCTGTTTCCGGGCATGAGGGGACCGGCTCCGAGACTCGACACTCGGGAGCTGCCGCCGCGATGAAGACCCCGCTTGGAACGATCCACAGGCAAGGTGGACCGCGCCCGCGGTCGATCGCGCCCGTCCGTGCTCGGACGTGCGTGTTCCACGGGCTTCGATGAAGCGGAGAGAATGCCGACCGAGGGCTCAGCGGCCCTTCTCGGCAGGCGGCCGGTGCATGGTACGGCCGCGTTCGGCACAGGGGATCCCGCCTGGCGGGCGGGAGCGACGGCTATGCGGTGGGCCCGGTCAACGGTTCTTTGACCCGGACCTGGGAGCGACTATATACGGCATTACCGTGCTTTCGCCAAACGGGCGATTTCTTTACCTTTGTCAAGGTAGATCTTTTAGCCGCCGACGGTACGAAAGCGCCTTTCGCATAGGGGCTGCGGCCCAGTCGGCCGGCGTCCGAGCGAGTGAAAAGGATCTTCCTGGTTCGGGAGATCGACAGGCGTCAAGGTAAAGAGGCGGCCCGTGACCGGGGCTCCGCGTCCGGCCGGTCGTCGCGCGGCGGGCCGCCGGCTCCCGGGCATGACCGTGGCCCGTACGGCGAGCGCCGCACGGGCCGAAGGACGTTCCGTCAGTGGGTCGGGTAGACCGACGGCACCAGGGGCGTCGGACCGGTCCCGCCGGTGAACACCGACGCGCCCTGCTGGGGCGGGATGTACGGTGACTCCGCGTAACCGGCGTCACCGTAGGCGGCGTCACCGTACGCGGGCTCCCCGTACGGCGCGGCGGCCGCGACGATGGGGCCCTGCGCCGCCGGGACGGCCTGGGCCACCTGCGGGGGGACGGGGGGCGGCACGGAGCCGTCGGCACGGCGCATCTCGCCGGTGGGCACACCGCCCGGATCGGCCCGCCGCTCGGCCAGCACGGCCATGAGCGCGCGGGCGGTGTCGGCGTCCATCCTCAGCAGGACGCTGGGCATCCCGGACTGATCGACGAACGGGGAGACCGAAGGCGGGGACGGGAGCTGCGGCAGTGCCGCCCGCATCTCCTCGCGGAGATCCTGGGCAAGCCGCAGCGCCTGTCGGTCGCTGTCGTTCAAGTGGGTCATCGCGATCTCCGGGGAGTTCACGTGCGGGGGTCCGGGGCAATCCTGCTAGGGATGGCGTGCAGGTGCAAGGGCTGATGCACGTGCATTTCAGAAAATATCGCCCCGTAACCCCCGCGCCCGTCGATCGTTCCGGATCGCTCCATGCCGCGCTTGCCGGGCGTCCAGAACGGCTTGACCAGCACGGATCTGCGCGGCCAGCCGCGTTCCCGCACGAGATGGGCGCGGACGGCCTGCACGGTGCGCGCCTCCCCGGCCTCGTTAGTCACGATATATCTCTACTTGCCCATGCTCCAGCGGTTCGGGAGCGCCGGGCCGGAGGGCCGAGCGCGACGACCGCCAGGCATGGCCGGACGCTGCGTCAGAGAGATGGTCGGCGGCATGCTTGAGGGATGACCGAAACCCTGAGTGTTCAGGCCCTCAACCGCGCCACCCTGGCGCGGCAGATGCTGCTCTCGCGAGAGCCGGTTCCGGTGGCCGAGGCGGTGGGACGTCTGTGCGGCATGCAGGCACAGGAGCCCAAGCCACCGTTTCTCGGCCTCTGGACGCGCTTGGAGGGTTTCCAGGCGACAGACCTGCACTCCGCGTTCCACGACCGGTCGATCGTGCGCGCCACGATGATGCGCGCCACGCTGCACCTGGTGACCGCGGCCGACTACACGGCGTTCCGCACGGCACTCCAACCGATGCTGGACGGTGCATTGCGCGTGCTGGGCGATCGCGCCAAAGGGTTGGACCTGGGGAAGGTCGTCCCGGCCGCACGTTCGCTCATGCAAGAAGCACCACTGACGTTCAACGAGGTGCGTGCGTCGCTGCAGGAGATCTTCCCGGACGTCAATGACCGGGCGCTCGGCTACGCCGTCCGGCTCTGCGTGCCGCTGGTCATGGTTCCGACGCAGGACAGGTGGGGCTTCCCTCGCACGGCCCAGTTCACCTTGGCCGACTCGTGGTTGGGATCCGTCCCGGCAGTGGAGCCCGCGGTGGAGGAACTGATGCTGCGTTACCTGGCCGCCTATGGCCCCGGCTCCGCCGCCGACGCGCAGGCGTGGTCCGGTCTGCAATCGGCTGGTGAAGCCCTGGAGCGGCTGCGTCCACGCCTCCGTGTCTTCGCCGACGACAAGGGCCGGGAGCTGTTCGACCTGCCCGACGCGCCACGTCCCGCCGAGGACGTCCCGGCGCCGGCCCGGTTCCTGCCTGAATTCGACAGCCTCGTGCTCGCGCACGCCGACCGCAGGCGCATCATCGCCGACGAACACCGCCCGATGCTCACGACCAAGAACCTGCGCGTGCGCGCCGTTTTCCTGTGGGACGGCTCGGCCCGGGGCATCTGGGAGACGGAGTACAAGCGCAAGGTCGCGACCCTGCGGATGCGTCCGTTCGAAGCCCTCCCCCAAACGGCCCTCGACGAGTTGACCGCTGAGGGCGAGGGGCTGCTGCGCTTCCTGGAGCCGGATGCGAAGGACACCGTCGTCGCCATCGAGGCCTGACGGCCCGTCAGGCGATGGTCCGTCCCAGCCCCTCCCTGTAGGGCGCGCGGAGGTCCTTCTTGAGGATCTTGCCGCTGGGGTTGCGGGGCAGAGCGTCCACGAAGTCGACCGACCGGGGACGCTTGAACCCGGCCAGGCGCTCGCGCGCGTACGCGAGCACCTCGTCCTCGCTCAGCACCGCCCCGGGCGCGAGCACCACGACGGCCTTGACGGTCTCGCCCCAGCGCTCGTCCGGGACTGCGATCACCGCGACGTCCGCGATGGCGGGATGGGCGGCGAGCACCTCCTCGACCTCGATCGGGTACACGTTCTCCGCACCCGTGACGATCATGTCCTTGATCCGGTCGGTGAGGAAGAGGTACCCGTCGGCGTCGACGTACCCGGCGTCGCCCGTGCGGAGCCAGCCGTCCGCCGCCAGGAGCCGCTCCGTCTCCTCCGGGCGCTTCCAGTAGCCGGGCGTGTTCTGCGGGGACCTCGTGAGCACCTCGCCGACCTCCCCGGTCGCGCGCTCGGCGTCGCCGCCCGGCTCGACGATCTTGATCTCGACCCAGGTGTAGGGGCGTCCGGCCGAGCGCATCAGGTGGGAGCGCGGTCCCTCGGGGTCGTGGTCCTCGGGATCGAGCTGGACGATGGCGCCGGTCGTCTCCGTCATGCCGTAGAGCTGGAAGAGCGGCGCGTTGAAGGTGTGCAGGGCGCGGCGCAGCACCTCCGAAGTGATCGGGGACGCGCCGTAGGTGATCGCGCGGAGCGCCGAGTAGTCACGTGCGTCCGCGCCCGGGACCTGGCAGACACGACCCGGTACTCCACCCCGGCCCCTTTCCGAACCACATTCGGTTGCGTGCCGCGACCCTGACTCGCGCTGCACGGCGGACGAAAGCGCCGTCACTGCACGACAGGGGAACATCACGCAGTGAGCGTGGACAACTTCGAATAGTGATCAATCCGATATGTTCACTGATTGAAACATCCACCAATAGGGCGCAAGCTGTCCCAGACGTCAGGAATGCCCCGCCCGTTCCTTCCGACCGACCGCCGACAGGACACGACTGATGTTCGAGATCTGGGAGACGAGTGAGCCTGCGCGGCTCATCAGCGACGCGGGGAGCCTGAAGGTGGCGTTGGAGAAGGTCGACACGATGTGCCGCCTCAGGCACGACCAGGCCGTCGCCCACGTCGGCGAGGCCGGCGAGGGCTACCACTTCGAGATCAGGGACCACGAGGGCAAGGCCCTCGCGAGGCTGAGCTACGTCCCGGACACGTCCCGCGCCTACCAGAGCGTCGTCGTCGAGGAGATGCGCGGCGATCGCGACGGCTCCGGATAGGAACGTTCCCACCGGGCCCTCCCGGCTGCCTGGGCGGCCACCGCAGGCTCCGAGGCATCGCGGGCTCTCACCTTCACGGCCGCGTGGCGGCGTGTCATGTCATGCCCGGGTGGCAGGATGCGTCGTGCCCGTATGACCTCGACGGCGGGAGCGAGTAGTGCGCAAGGCGTGGCGGCGTGACCGGGCCCCGTCCGGGGACTCCTCCGCGACGTTCGCAGAAGATCTTTCCGCCGAGGCGGTACGGGCCCTCGCCCGCGGGGACGGCCCGCTCTTCCGGGCCCTCGTCGCTGAGCTCGCGGCACGTCCCGACCTGGCGACCACCAGGGACCGCGTCCTCGCGCGACGGCTGGATCAGAGCATCACCGACGCCTGGAAGCGCGGCTGGCAGCCGGCCGACGTGGTCCGCCTCGCGTCCCGCCGGCGCACGGCCAGGCACGCCCGCCTGGTCACCGACGCGATCGCCGGCGAGATGCGCGCCTACTCCGCCGCCACCGTCGACGACCGCTGGCAGGACCAGCTCGCCGCCCTCGGAGCCGAGGTGTGGTGGCCGGACGACGACGCCCATCCGAGCGCCTGGTGCGCCCGTGAAGAGGTCGACCGCTCGGCTTACATCGCGTGCGCACTCGAACTCGTCCACCTCCTGCAACACCTCCCGATGCTCCCGACCATCACTCCGCCTCCGGGGACGGACGGAGCGTCTCGGGCCCAGGCCACTGGTGGGCGCTCGGGCCGGCGGGAGGTCGATCAGCGGACGCTGGGGCGGGTCCGGGCGTTGCTTGCCAAAGCCGAGTCGACCGAGTTCCCCGAAGAAGCCGAGGCGCTCAGCGCGCGCGCCCAGGAACTGATGGCGCGGCACAGCATCGACCACGCGCTGCTGGCCGCCGAGACGGGCGATGCGGGCGGTCCGGACGGACGGCGGATCGCGGTGGACAATCCCTACGAAGCACCCAAGGCGGTCTTGCTGACGGTGGTGTCGGACGCGAACCGCTGCCGTGCGGTCTGGCATCGGGAGCTCGGGTTCTCCACGGTCCTCGGTTTCCCGGCCGATCTGGCGGCCGTGGAGATGCTGTTCACGTCGTTGCTGGTACAGGCGACGTCCGCCATGGTCCGCGCGGGTTCGCGGCGCGACGCGCGGGGGCGGTCACGAACGCGGTCGTTCCGCCACGCGTTCCTCAACGCCTATGCGGCCCGGATCGGGGAGCGGCTGAGAGAGGCCGCCGAGGGTGCGGCGGACAGGGCGGCCGCGGGCGCCGGCGGGAAGGATCTGCTTCCCATGCTGGCGGCGCGCGACCGGGCCGTCGATCAGGCCGTCGACACGATGTTCCCGGCTCTCGCCAAAGGGCGGGCGGGCACGGTCTCCAACTATGAGGGCTGGGTCGCCGGACGAGCGGCCGCCGACCTCGCCAGCCTGAACGGACGCTCCGAGGTCACCGGGGCGTTCCGCGGTTCCTAGCGCACGGGGTCCCCCCGGGGGGCGAGGGGGACGTCCGGTCATTGCGTTCTTCCTTGTCTCGCTGGGGGTTCGGGAGCCAGTCAGTCCTTCTTGCGCCGGGTATTGCCACCCCGGCCGCGGAGCGGCACGCCCGCCTCCTTCAGAACGTTGTAGATGAACCCGTACGAGCGGCCGGTCTCGGCCGCGAGGTCGCGGATGCTCTCGCCGGCCGCGTAGCGCGGTGCAAGCTCCGCGGCGAGACGCGTGCGTTCGGCACCGGTGACACGGGTGCCCCTCGACAGTGTTCGAGCCACGGGGACCTCCTGATTCCAAGGCTGGGCAGCGGGGCCCGTCCCCGCAGCTCACAGCAGTGTTGATCTCCCCAACGTACACATTCCCCCCGAATGCACCGTCGATGCCGCGCGAATCACCGCGAATTCGGCCGAAGCTGGTCTTTTCCGTGGTGAACGGCGTGTCGGAGCTAGACAGACGTGTCCCCGACCGCCGACGGTCGGCCGTTCCGCAGGACCACCGGTTCCAGCGGCGCCCGGACCGGAACCGGTTCCCCCTCAGGGCCGCGCAGCTCCATCACCGTCACAGCCGGCGAGACGGAGCCAGGCACTCCGTGATCCGCCGCCTCTCCCACGGCGGTCGCCTGGGAGGCGGCCTCGCGGACGGACAGATCCGAGCGGCGCAGCGGGTACCGGAGAGGGTCGAGCGGGAACAGCGAAGTTTCGGCCAGCCCGTCCACGACCAGCAGCTCACCGGGCTCCAGGAGGCGCCATCCGGGCTGGTCGTCCATCGGCTCGCTGGCGACGACGACGGCCGGGACATCGGCCTCCCCGGCCCCGCTCACACCGCCCTGCCGGTGCGACAGGACCCACAGCTCGTTGCTCTCGGGATAGCGCAGGGCCCAGAGACGTCCCGCCTCGGCGACCAGGAGGTTGAGCGCGAACACCGGGACCTCCGCGGCGATGCGGCGCACCGCCTCGATGATCCCGGCCGTCGTGTCGCCCCGGCGCCGGATCTCGGCGGTCACGCAGGCGAACACCAGTTCCGAGTCGGTCTCCCCGGAGATGTGGGCGCGCTCGACGTCCGTCAGCCACGACTTGAGCGTGTCCAGGCCCTTGACGACGCCGTTATGGGCGAAGAGGCGGTCGTTCATCACGAACGGGTGGCAGTTGTGCACCGTCAGCCCGCCCACCGAGGCGTCACGGACATGCGACACGAACGTATGGGACGGGACGTTGCGGGCGTGCAGATCGAAGTCGGCGTTCTCGAAGGCGGCGAGCGGCGCCCGGTCGCGCACGGGCTCGCCGCCGAGCGAGAACCACCCGAGGCCCGCCCCGTGCTGCATCCGATGGCTCTGCGCGCGCAGGCTCCGGGGCGCGTCCAGCAGCCAGTGGGCCGCCCTGACCCGCGGCCCGCCGGTACTCATCCCGAAAAGTCGGCACATATCGTCGCCTCTCAGTGATCTTAACTCCAGGTGACCGGGATTTTACCGAACGTTGCCGTGCGCGTCCGGCGAATTGCGGGCGGGAGTTATCCCCAGAATCGGGTTCTACTGCCGGGGCCCTCCGCGGCCGCGGATGCTGGGCAGGCCCGTCCCGGTTCTGGAAGGAGCGGCCCCATGGCCACGATCACGTTCCCGGTCCCGTCCACCACGACCTCACGGTTCGCCGTAGCCGCCGAGAGCATGCCGGACGACCCCGCCGGCGTCCTCCACCGGATCGCGGACGGCCCCTACCACGCGCACATCACCGGGCGGCTCGGCTCGTCCCAGCTCCACGTCGCCCGGGAGCAGCTCGGCTCCCTCCGCTGGGACCCGGGCCTCATCACGGCGGCCCGCCCCGAGGACCGCCCCGTCGCGCGAGCCTTCAACGACGCCGCCGAGTTCGCCGTCATCACGGCGTTCGCCCCCGTCACCGACCAGCCCCGCGGCGTCCAGGTCGCGCGAGCCGCCGCGCACGCCCTCGCCGAGGCCACGGGAGGGATCGCCGCCGACCTCGTCACGGGCCACATCCTGCCTCCGTCCACCGGCGAGAGGACGCGCTTCGTCCTCGCAGATCACTGGCTGGGCGACGTCCTGCCGCCGTCCCGCGCCAACGGCCGCTGCACGGCCGCCGACCCCTCCCACGACCCCGAGGGCGTCAACGGCTGCGCCTGCGTACGCCTGCGGACCCGCGGCCTGCGCCGCTTCGGCCTCCCCGAACTCCAGATCACCGACGTCGCCTGCCCGCACGACCTGGCCGCCCTGAACGTGCTGCGAACCACCGCCCGCCACCTCCTGACCGACCACTGGTCGTGGCTGGCCACCGGACCGGCCGCCCGCACCCGCACCGTCCCCGACACCCTCGACCTGACGGAGACCGACTTCAACGACTTCTGGGGCTCCGACCGCCGCATTCACCTGACCCCGCCCACCCCCTTCCAGGTCCACCTCTCACCCGTGACCGGACGCCTGATCATCATCGCCCCACCACCCGCCTACGACGGCACGATCAACGACTGGCTCTGGAGCGGCACCCTCCCCCTAGGCATGTACGACACCCCCACCACCGCCCCCCTCCCCGCCGCCGCCTAATCCGGTCGCCCCGTTCCCGTTGCCGGGTGACGGGTTCGACCGATAGACCGGACGTCCATCAGGCAATGCCCAAGACGCACATATCAGCCGAGGCGGGCAGGGTTCGCCAGGCCGGTTACGGGGGTGCTCCGGCGAGCGGAACGCCGCAACGGCTCCCGGTCCCAGTGCTGGGGCACCATGCCAACGCTGCGTAGCCCCCACACAGCGCAGCGGGCCCTGCCTTCCCGAGTGGCGGCTAGAGCACCGACACCAGGGCCGAGCAGGAGTCCCTGGTGTCGGCCATGGCCACCTCGCAGCGACGCGGCGAGTGGACGAGTTGGGAGCAGACTGCCGCCGAAGGTCGAACGCCGCAAGCGTCACCCAGGGGCGTAAGCGGATGGACGACCGCAGGGGTGCTGTGCGGAGTCTTGTTCGTGCTGCACACCGATATCCACCGGAGGTTCCGAACACCGGCGCCCACGAGGTCCCGCCAGCACCGACCAAGCAGCCGTCCCACTGCCAAGAGCTGGGCCTTGGGTCAGGCATCACGTGCTGGCGCCGCCTGGCCGAGTGGCACCAGGAAGGCATGTGAAATCACACCGGCTGCCGCAAGAGGAACTGCACGCCGCGGGGCAGGTGGACTGCTTCAGGAGGGTGATCGACAACTCGCACATCCGCGCCCTTATAGGCAGCCGTAGCGCACTTTTGCGGTTGGACACGCTCACCAAAAGGTCCAACACCCACGAGCTGGGAGCAAAACGCCCGCTGCCTGCAATGGCCCCCGAACGTGCTCCTCGGCATCATCCCTGCTTCACCGTCCCATTTGGCTCGGCGGCAGGTTCAAGGAGCCGTCCCCGACTCGACTTGGCATGCCCGTCCTATATGCACCAAATGCGATGTCACGGCAACGGTCGCGACACGGCGCGCGCGAGGGCGCTTCGGCCGAAGTATGACGGTGACACCGAGTGAGACTTCTGAAACCGCCCCGTCACCCGAACGTGCCATCCCGGGGGCTCCCATAGCCAGGTCAAGCGTGGGCGGATAGGGCGGGAACCATTCCCGGGGAACACCTTACGCGTTGCGAGTAGAACGCCCACAAGCAGGAACCGCAAGGGTTTCCGGCCGTACTCCCCCGCAGCCGTCCACGCCGTCGCACCGTACACCGACAGTTCATGGCAGTTCGGCATATACCCCCATATTCCGGCCAGGACGACGGTGACGGAGGCCACGCGCGATCTTCACGGCGACTGTGAGCAATATGCAACGCTCCGTAGCCGAAGTGGCTACGATCGGCATTCTCATGGCGACCGATGCGATCCCCCGGGGCGAAGATGAACCGTTTCCTGGCACATCCCAGACTTGCCGAGGCGTTCGGCGAGCTGTTCCGCTGCACCTGCGGGCTCCTGGGATGCACCGCGATGGCCGGTGCCATCGCCATGGGCGCAGCGACCTCTTCGGAGGCGGCGGTCCGAGCCGAGCCGAAGCCCCGCATGTCCATGCCGCCCGTCTGCCGTCACGCCGTGAACACCCGTGACTGGTACACCGAGCACAGATGCGAGGAGGCTTGGCTGGCGATGTACGACGAGAGATCTCGCAGACGAACAGGACGGGACCGGGAGTTCTCCCGTTGGATGGACCGGTATCAGCGAAAGCCGAAGCCCAAGCGCCGGACAACTGCGCCTGACCCGCTTCAGAAGCCCGCTCCCCCACCGGCGATATCGAAAGGTCGGGAGACCGCGCGGCCATCGCCGACGCGCCCGCGAAGTGAACCGCCGCGCACGTCCTCCCTCCCCGCTCCGCCCACCACGCACTCCGTTCCGCCTCGCAAGCGCGAGGAGGCGGAGGAGTCCGGCTCCCGCCCACCTTCGCTGCAGCCGGTTCTCCTACTCGGGCTGCTCCTCCCTGTCGCCGCGGCGATCTGTTACCCGTTCCGGCACCGCCTCTACGCCGCCGCCACGGCGGGTCTTCCCCCGTTCCCGGCGGCCGAGGCCCTGGAGACACAGCCGGCGACCTTCAGCTACCGGCCCGCCCTCGACCCGTTCGCCGTTCCGGCCATAGGCCTGTCGGGGCCGAGCGCCGGCTCCGCCGCGCGCCTGCTGGCACTCACCGCTCTCGACGAGTACGGCGACGACTCCCTGGTCGTCATCCCCCGTCCCGACACCACGATCTTGTTCGGCCTGGCCGAGGACGAACTCCTCGATGAGGACACGCCGGGCCTGTTCATCCCCGGCAACCTCGACGCGGCTCTGGCCTACCTGGAAACCGAGCTGGCCATCCGCCAGAAGGCCGGGGTGACACAGGCGCGGCGCCTCCTCCTGGTGGCCGACTGCGCCAAGGAGGCCGAACGGATCACAGCGCTCCTCACCCGGCACCCGGGCGGCGTGTCCGCCGTCCTGCTCGGTCCCTGGACCGGTGACCGCGCCGCCATCGACGACGACGGCCTGGTCGACGCACCGGCGGCACTCGCGTCCACCCTGCCCGAGCGCATTCCGGCGATGTCCCGCACCGAGGCCCGCGACCGGCTCCTGACCGCCGTGGCACGGCACAAGGAGACCCGGCGTCCTCCCACCCGTCGCCGTTCGACTCCCCGCCGTCCATGACCCACTCTCCCCAAGGTGCGGCCGAGGGTCGCCCCAAACCCAACCACCCGCCTGATAGACAGCGACACGCGACAACCGCCACCGCACAGCAACACCACTCCCGCTACGTCGAACGCAAGCCCATCCCGATCGACGAAGCCCAGCAACGCAGCCGCCCGCCAAAGAGAACCAAAACACCCACGCGGCACTTGCCTGCCGCGCCACGCGGCATCACAAGTGTCGCTACCGACCGACCAAAGGCCGATTGCCCGACCGATGGCGTCCAGCGGACGCCATGCCGGTACCGAAGGCGACCAACACGCAACTCACCAGGCCGGCGGCAAATCCAGGCCGTGCCGTCGCAACACGTGCCCGAGCACCGATTAACCGCAAGTCTGAGGGCGAACGCACCCGCGGCGCGTCGGTAATGCCGACTCCGGACGCGTGACCGGTCACAGTACGTGTTCGTGGAGGGGCCAGTGCCCACGCCGGTCGGGACGGTGCGGTTGCGGCTGGTGGTACGCGGATCTGCGGGAACCGAACGCGAGTCCTCGTCAGCCTCCGAAATCGGACGTTGCGAGAGCGCCGCCGCCCGCCGTGGACAGCCGAGCACGTGACTCGACGCGAGCCACGCGCCTCCCTCCGGAAGGCACAGCGAGCCATCGTTCCGAAGGACACAAGGACGGGCTGCGTGTGGCGCAGGCGTGCTCGGTGCAGGCGGGCGCCGTGGGGCCTCTGTTGGGCCGATGCGGCAGCGTGTTCCAGTCAGGAGCATGGACTGTCCTCGACGTCGCGCTCGGCGCGCTGCGCACGGTCACCTCCGGCTGTGGCAGGAGGACACAGGACACCGCGGCTCAGCTGACAAGCGGGCGGCGCGCCCGGAAGTGCGGGTCGGCGAGCAGGCCCGTCCGCCATCCGCACCGGGGGGCGCCCACTCGCCCCCGCGCCGGGCAGCACCGCAAGGCCCCTGGCCGCCTGGCGGCTCCTGTCGACCGCGGTCCGGCGTTCATAGGCGCCGGCTCCGCCACCGGAATCGAGCCCACGGCCAGCGGCGTTCCACCAGACCGACACCGTGGCGGGCTGGCCGTACGGAGCCGATCGCCGCGGCGGCCTTGCTGCACAACCGGGCCCCAACGCCCCGGCCAGCACCGCAACGACTTGAGACGGCCCAAACAACACCGGACCGTCGGCGAGCGCCTAGCGCAGCCGTCAGGCGGGGACACGGGGCCATGAGGGCGGTCATCGGAGGGTCTGCGCGGAGGAGCTCCAGATACGGTCCAACGCCCTCAGAGGAACCCAGCACCGCATCCGGCATCGGTTGCGTCCACGGAGTGGTGTACGAGTTTCCGCAGGTGAAGAGCGTGGCGTCGCGACGTGAGACCGGCACAGCGGGAGGAACGCGCGGTGTTCTTGGGTGAGCGGCTGTTGCCCGCGGCGCGTCCGTCGCCTGCTGCCCGCCTGCAGCGCCACTACGAACGCAGAGCGGGTTGTCTTCCGGGCTTTGCGCCGGCGCCTGGATCGTCGCCGTTTACTCGCCAGAGGAGATGGTGTTCAGGGGGTGGTGTCCTCTTGGCTTGCGATTTCGGATCTGATCCTTGTCAGGCTTCGGAGGGCTCGGTTGAGGGGGGCGAGGTCCGGCGGCTGTTCGACTTCGCGGTCTACGTAGGCGGAGCAGCGAAGCATCCATGCGCGGATCACGTCCTCGATGTGCATCTCGGACCTGCGTGTGCGGGTCAGAATCAGGTGGCGTTTCTCTTCGGCGACCTGGTGCGCGAGGATTTCGTCCGATTGCAGGGCTTGGATGTCGGCCAGCGTGTAGCGGCCGAGCCGGTCGACCGGCAGGTCGCGCTCGGCGGCGATCCGGTCGAAGATCCTCCGGGGCCATCCGAGGATCATGACCGCTCCGGCGGCGTCGACGGTGTCGGTCAGCGGCCCCTTCCTCGCCCGGACGACCTGCCGGACCGAGTCGGGGTCGAGCCGGTCCAGGTCGCGGAGCAGGTAGACGGGGAATCCGCGGAAGCTGCTGATGACGTCGAGTTCGCCCTGGGCCACCAGGACCTCGATGTCCCGGCGCTCCACGTCGAGGCCCACCCGGGCGGCCAGCCTGGCCGCGGCCCGCGCGGAGCCGACCGGCGGCTCGCTGCCGAATCTCGTGAGGACCTCCTCGACGCGTTCGCGGGCCTGGTCGGCGAGGCCGGTGGACCAGCGTTCCCCGCCGAGGTCGGGGCCGGGCAGGATCTCGTGCTCCAGGCCGACGCGCAGCTGCCAGCGGGTGAGGCCGAGGTGGGTGGCGAACTGGTGGGCGCCGTAATTGACGCGAGCGATCGGTTCAGGCATTGCCGTGCCTTTCTGACGTTGGTGTCCTCAGCGTGTCGGACGGCGCCCTCCCATAACACTAGAACTCAATTCTGTGGAAAACGTCGAGACCTTTCTGGGCTTTTACGAATCATTCGGACAATCGCCGTGGGCTCCGGGTACCCGGCGGCGTGGGAGTCTGGGGGCATGACGGCGATACACCGATTGGGGCTGGGGCTTGCAGCACTGGGACGGCCTGCCTACATCAACGTGGGCAGGCTTCAGGAGCTGCCGCCTGGACGCACCGTGGAGCAGATGCGTGAGGCGACCTGGAACGTCCTCGACGTCGCGTACGGAGCAGGTATCCGCTGGGTGGACGCGGCGCGGTCCTACGGCAGGGCGGAGGAGTTCCTAGGAGGCTGGATCAGCGCCCGCGACCCCGCAGAGATGACCGTGTCGAGCAAGTGGGGATACACCTACGTCGGCGGCTGGAAGGCCGACACACCAGTGCACGAGGTCAAGGAGCACACCCTCGACCGTTTCCGTGTCCAGTACGCGGAGACACATGATCTTCTCGGGGAGCACCTGTCGGTGTATCAGGTGCATTCCCTGACCGATGAAAGTCCTTTGTTCCAGGACGTCGCCCTGCAGGAGGCCATGGCGGAATTGACCGCCGAAGGTGTGCGTGTCGGCTTCTCGACGTCCGGGCCGAGGCAAGCGGAAACCATCCGGCGGGCTTTGGCACTGGAAGTGTCCGGGCAGAAGCTGTTCAGTACCGTCCAATCGACGTGGAACATTCTGGAGACGTCGGCCGAGGATGCACTGCAGGAAGCCCACGAAGCCGGCCTGCATGTGCTGCTCAAGGAGGTGCTGGCCAACGGCAGGCTCGCCGTGGAACCGCCAGGAGAGGTGCGAGAGCTCGCGTCCAAGAAGGACGTCCGGCCAGATGCCCTGGCCCTGGCCGTGGCGTTGAGCCGCCCCTGGGCCGGGACCGTTCTCATCGGCGCCGTCAGCCCTGCACAGTTGGAGGCCAATCTGGCTGCCACGAAAGTGACGCTCGACGGCGGCGATCTGGAGTTGCTGGACGGGTTGAGCCTCCCGCCGGACCGCTACTGGGCGGAAAGGAGTGCGCTCCCCTGGACGTGAGGGCCGGCGAGCACCCGCGCCATGGCACGATTGAGCCCGCCCACCATGATCGGATAGCCGTGCCCATGCAGTCAGAACCGCCCCGGAAGATCGGCCCGTATCACGTGGTCGCCCGGCTCGGGTCCGGCGGGATGGGGGAGGTCTTCCTCGGCGCGTCACCCAGCAGGCGGCTGGTCGCCGTGAAGGTCATCCGCCCGGAGCTGCTGGACGATCCGAGATGGCGGGAACGGTTCCGCCGGGAGGTGACCTCCGCACGGTCGGTCAGCGGCTTCTACACGGCTCCCGTCGTCGACGCGGACCCGGATGCGGACCAGCCGTGGCTGGCGACACAGTACATCCGCGGCGTGAGTCTCTCCAAAGTCGTCCGGGAGAAGGGCCCGCTCCGGGAGCAGGCCGCCTGCCGACTGGGGGCCGGGCTCGCGGAGGCGCTGATCGCCATTCACGGGGCGGGTATCGTCCACCGTGACCTGAAACCGTCGAACGTCCTCCTCGCCTCGGACGGGCCGAGGGTCATCGACTTCGGCATCGCGCGACCGCTGGACGCGTTGCCGCTCTCGCGTACCGAGATCCTGGGGACCCCCGCGTACATGTCGCCGGAGCAGGCTCTCGGGGATCCCGTCCATCAGGCGAGCGACGTCTTCTCCCTCGGGTCGACGCTCGTGTTCGCGGCGACCGGTGCGGCGCCGTTCGGCAGCGATCACAAGGTCCGCGCACGGATCGTCCATGGCGAGCCCGACCTCACCGCGCTGCCCGATCCCATGCGCGGGCTCGTTACCCGCTGCCTGGTCAAGGACCCTGGCGAACGTCCCACGCCGGAGCAGGTCCTCATCGCCCTGTCCACGTTGCTGGACGCGCACTACGGCGAGGAGTGGCCGCCAGTCGACGTCGAGGGGCTCATCGACGTCCAAGAGCGCACACTGGTCGAGATCACGGCCGAGCTACCCACCCTGCGCGAGCCACCCCTGTGAGGCGCCGCGTTAGGGCAGCCCCTCGACGAGCGCGTCCCAGAAGGCCGTCTCGTAGGCGTGCAGTAGGCGGGCAGCACGGGCGGCCTCGACCGGGTCGTCGCCCTTGGCAAGCCCTTCCGCGATTACCGCGAGAGCTTGTTCCTCAAAGCCGGGTGGTGACGCGGCGAAGAAATCGAAGAATCCGGCGGTGGTGTCCGTGAAGCCGTAGCGGGCACGAAGCGCAGCAGCGATGCGAGCGCAGTACGCACCCCACTCCTCCAGGTTGGCGAGCATGGCCAAGGCCACCTCGCCGGCCGTCCCAAACGCCGCTCTCTGCGCCAGGTAGGCCGGGTATGCCTGCGCGAAGGGCTTCGGCTCGTAGGCGCTGAGATTCTTCTCACTTTCACCGAGCGCCGTCACGAAGTCGTCCAGCAACGTCAGGGCCCGCCCCTCGCCCTGCGCGAGTCCGAGGAAGAGGTCGCCGGCCGGAGGATCGGGAAATCTCGCTGCGAGGAGGGCGAAAACTTCGCCGATCGCTGCTGACGATGCGAAACTCCTCGCCCGCCAGCCAGACCAGGCGTTCCTGGGGCAAGTCGCCCGTTTCGAGTAGATCAACGAAGCGGTTCGCGGTCGCCGCCTCCGCGATCTCCCGGCGTGCGCGCGCGACGAGATCGGCTGCGCTCTGAGCGGTCATGCGTCCACCGGAACACCCCCGCCGCCGTTCCGTCAACGCGACAGGCCATGATGAGCGGCCATGATCGCGTGGATACGATGAAGGACGGAACGTCTACGCAGGTGTGGGACGCAGTTGGGAGTGAGCGATGTCGGATTTCGAGCTCGACCACGCGGGCGGCCGTCTGCCTCTGGAGGTCGCCGAGGCGACCGAGGGTCCGTCGGGGCTGGTCGTGGGCAACCTTCTCAAGGAGACGGGGCACGTCACGCTCGATCCGGGATTCACCAATACCGCGTCCACCACGTCGGCGATCACGTACATCGACGGCGAGGCGGGCATTCTCCGCTATCGCGGCTACCCCATCGAGGAACTTGCCGAGAAGTCGTCCTTCCTTGAGGTCGCCTACCTGCTGATCTACGGGGAACTGCCGACGCCTGACCATCTGAACTCGTTCACCGACAGCGTGCGCAACCACACGCTGCTGGACGAGAAGTTCCGCGCGTTCTTCTCCGCGTTCCCGCGCCGCGCCCACCCGATGGCCGTGCTGTCGTCCGCGGTCAGCGCCCTGTCGACGTTCTACCAGGACAGCCTCGACCCGTTCGACCCGGAGCAGGTCGACCAGTCGAGCATCCGGCTCATCGCGAAGCTGCCCACCATCGCCGCCTACGCGTACAAGACGTCCAACGGCCAGCCGCTGCTCTACCCGGACAATTCCCTCGGGTACGTGGACAACTTCCTGCGCATGATGTTCGGCCTGCCCACGCAGCCGTACGAGATCGACCCGGAGATCGCGCGCATCCTGGACATGCTGTTCGTCCTGCACGCCGACCACGAGCAGAACTGCTCGACCTCCACCGTCCGGCTGGTGGGGTCCAGCCAGGCGAACCTGTTCTCGGCGGTGTCCGCGGGCGTCGACGCCCTGTTCGGCCCCCTGCACGGCGGCGCCAACCAGGCCGTGCTTGAGATGCTGGAGCGCATCCACGAGAACGGCGACGACATCGATTCGTTCGTCGAGCGCGTGAAGAAGAGGGAGCCCGGCGTCAAACTGATGGGCTTCGGGCACCGCGTGTACCGCAACTACGATCCGCGCGCGGCAGTGGTGAAGAAGGCGACGGGCAAGGTCCTGGACGCGCTGGGCAAGGCGGACCCGCTGCTGGACCTGGCCATGCGTCTCGAAGAGGTCGCCCTGAGCGACGAGTACTTCATCGAGCGCAAGCTCTACCCGAACGTGGACTTCTACACGGGCGTCATCTACAAGGCGATGGGCTTCCCCACGAACGCGTTCACGGTACTGTTCGCGCTCGGCCGGCTGCCCGGGTGGATCGCCCAGTGGCGCGAGATGATGAACGACCCGGCCACCAAGATTGGTCGTCCGCGCCAGGTGTACGTCGGTCCGGGCGAGCGTCACTACGTGGAGATGTCCGCCCGCTAACCGGGAGATACCAAGACAACGCCTCCGAGAGGGCGCCGTTCAAAGGACGTTCGTGCGCGGCGGACGGGTCAATGGATCTGTCCGCGCACGATCGCAATCCGTGAACGGCCGGGTTAGCCTGTCGGCGAAGCTCCCCAGCGGAAGGCGGCTGCTCCCATGCCCTCCATCGTCGAGCGCAGTCTCGTCAGCTTGGATTTCTGGGCAAAACCACAGGTCGAACGGGACGAGGTGTTCGCCTCTCTCCGAGCCGCGGAAGGACCGGTCTTCTGTCCCGTGCCGGACCAGCCCGGTTTCTACGCCCTGACCCGCTACGAGGAGGTGGCGGAGGCGAGCCGCAACCCGCAGGTGTTCAGCTCCGGCCCCACCGCCGTCAGCCTGGTCGACCCGGTGCCGGAGATCGCCGACTACGCCGGGTCGATGATCAACATCGACGATCCGCGGCATGCCCGCCTCCGCCGGATCGTGTCCCGATCCTTCACGCCTCGCCTGATCCAGCGGGTCACCGGTGACGTGACCGTTCTCGCCCGCCGCATCGTGGACGAGCTCTCCGAGCGCGGCCCGTGCGACTTCGTCCGGCATGTCTCCATGCCGATGCCGTTGCAGATCATCTGCTCCATGATGGGCATCCCCGAATCGGCGTACGACGATGTCATCGACGCGACGACCGCGATCTTGGCCATCGGCGACCCCGACTACACCGACCCGGACGGCAGGAACCGGGTGGAGGTCATCGTCGAGAAGTTCTCGATACTGCACGAACTCATGGCGGATCTCGGCCGGCTGCGTCGCGAGAAGCCGGCCGACGACCTGGTGACGGCGCTGACGCACGCGAACGTCGACGGCGAAGCCCTTGACGACCGCGACCTCGGCCGCTTCTTCGCATTGCTCGTGGTGGCCGGGAACGAGACGACGCGCAACGCCCTGTCGCACGCCCTGTACCTGCTGACCGATAATCCCCGGCAGAGGGACATCCTCCTGGCGGACATAGATGGACGGCTTCCGGCCGCCGTCGAGGAGATCATCCGCTACGCCACTCCCGTGACGTGGATGCGCCGTACCCTGACCCGCGACTACGAGCTGCGCGGAAACGTCTACCGCGCCGGCGATCGGGTCATCCTCTACTACAACTCGGCGAACAGGGACGAGGCCGTGTTCAAGGACGCGGACGCGTTCGACATCACCCGCTCCCCCAATCCGCACGTGGGCTTCGGAGCACCGGGACCGCATTTCTGCCTCGGTGCGCACCTCGCCCGCCGCGAGGTCACGGTGCTGCTGCGGGAGCTTTACACGAGGCTGCCCACCGTCCACGCCACGGCGCCGCCGGTCCTGCAGCGGACGAGCTTCATCCACGGCATCAAGTCCCTGGCCTGCGCCTTCTGACGCTTTACTCCGTGATCGCCTACACGGCGGATAATCGGTTCTCCGGTGCCGTCCCCTAGCCATAAGCGAATGCCGACTGGCCGGGTAGTGTCCTGCGCGACCGCGTGAACAGGCATGTCTCGTGTCTTGCGGTAGCCGGTCACCTACCTCTAGCCGAGATGTGCGCTGACGGTGTGGGATCAGGACGGGCGGCGAGTCTCGGGCTTCGAAGGAGGTGGATGCCGACGTCGACGCAGAGTTCGGTGCCCGAGGGGGTTCGGGAGGACCAGGGCAGGGAGTCGTCGCGCATTACCGAGGTTGACATCCTGCGCGCCTTCGCCCTGCTGGGCATTTCAATAGTCAATACGGTCAGCATCCTTGACATGCCCACCGGCGAGAGCGAACCAGGCGTAGGCTATTGGGCATTTGAGACACTCCTGCATCAGAGGTTCTTCCCTATATTCGCCTTCTTTTTCGGAATGAGCTTCGGCCTTTTTCTCGACGCGGCTCGCGGTAAGGCACGGAATCCGCGGCTGGTCATGCTGGCGCGACTGGGGTTTCTCGTCCCCTTTGGCGCGGCGCATCGGCTGGTACAGCCCGACGAAGTCTTGCTGACCTACGCCGTCGTCGGCATCGCCGTATTGCTTCCCGCCTCATTCCTGCCGGGACGTCCTGTCACCGCACTGGGACTCCTCGGCGTCGCGGCTGGACTGATGGCTGGCGGCGGCAGTCTGCTCATTCCGGGACTGTTCCTGGTCGGGCTCGGTGTGCAGCGGCATGAGCTAAGGAACGCAGCCGCAGTGCGAGTACCGCATCTGATCATCGCGTGTAGCGCGACGTTCGCAGTCGCGACCTGCCTGAACACGTGGCAAGTCGCCGGTGGAACGGATGCAGGCCCGCAACGAACCGCCCTCGCCGGCGTGGTGACCGCCGGCGGCTACGTCCTGGGCGTCCTGTTACTGCTTCGCACGCGCGCCCGGCAGGTGTTGCGGCATCTGGCCCCCGTGGGCCGCATGGCGCTTACGGGTTACATCGGCGGCACGTTGTTGACCATTGCGGCCGGGCGGCTCCTCGACTTCGAGGAGGCACCGAGATACGGGTGGGCGATCTCTCTCGGAGTCTGCGTGTTCGCGATGGAAGTGGCGTTCAGCTGGGCGTGGCTTCGACGGGCTCGGTACGGCCCTCTGGAATGGATCTGGCGTTGTCTGACATGGTGGCGCATAGAACCAAACACCCGATCCACCCGAGCATAGGACCTGATATCCACCAAACCAGCCACAAATAATGAGACCCGGGCACGCCAAGGCCACGTCATGATCGACACGAACTGACGTTATCCACAGAATCTCGTTCTATCCAATCCGCACGGCCTCCTCATCGAAGCTGGGTCCACGCCGGTCCACCGCCCCGAGGAGGCTCCATTGCGCGTCACCATCACGGTTCCCGAAGAGACGACCGCCGGCTTCGTCGTCGCGACCGACAGAGACCCCGGCGACCTGCCAGGGGCGATCCGCCGGAGGCTCCCCGTCCCTTTCGCCGCCGCTGTGTCGGAACGACTGGGCACTCCACGGCTCGTGCTGTCCTGCCATCCCGCCGCCGACTCGCCCTGGGATCTCTCGAGCGTGACGGGGGTTGACGAGGACGACATCGTGAGGATCCGCCAGGCGACCCGGCATATCGGCGTTACGTCCGTCCTCCCCGCAGGCGACCTTCCGTCCGGGCCGCATCTCGCCCGGGCCGCCGCCAAGGCAATCTCAGAGGCGCTCTGCGGGGTACCCATCGACCTCGCCTCAGAGCACGTGGTCCAGGTCGTCCCTTTCGGACGGTTCGACGAATTCACCCTCGCCGACGACTGGCTCGGCACCACCCTGCCGCCCTATCGGAACGCCGGACGCTGCACCGCCGACGAGGACGACATCGACGGCTGTGCATGCGTCACACTGACGACCCGCGGACTCCGCCGGTTCGGCCTGCCCGAACTGGAGATCGCCGGTGTCGCCTGCCCGCACGACCTCGCCGCGCTCAACGTCCTGCGCACCACCGCGCAACGGCTGCTCCCCTTGGGCAGGCACCCAGGCGACCACCTTCTTCCGCCCCAGCTCATGTTGACGAGCGCCGACTTCTCCGCGTTCTGGGGCAACCGTGAGCCCATGTGGGACGACGGGCCCATCGCGGTGCGGTTGACCGAGGTAGCGCCCGACCGCCTGGGCATACGCCCGCCCGCCGACTTCCCGGGCACCTTGAACGAGTGGCTGTGGGACGAACTGCCGCCCGTCCTGCATGAACTGCTCAGCTGTGACCCCGACGACGCGATCTCAGGCCGGACGGGCGACTAACGTCGTCCGGCATGGAGAAGGACCGAGCGCCCGGAGCGCTGGCGCGAGTGCTGGAGGATGTCGCCGCCGAACGCGAGGCCCAGGACCGGATGTGGGGCGTCCAGGAGTTCCCGGACGGCACCGGACCTGAGTTCACCACGCACGCAGAGGAGGCGAAGCAGCATTGCGCCGCGGCCTGGTCGCATGGGGATCTCACCTGGCGCCACATTCTGGCCGAGGAGTTCTTCGAGGCGCTGGCCGAATCAGACCCGGGCGCGCTGCGGACCGAACTGGTCCAGACGGCCGCGGTCGCTGTGAAGTGGGTGCAATCCCTGGACCGGCGACACGGTGGGACGACGCATCCCGTCAAGAGCGGCCAGCGCAGCGAGAAGCTTGTCCGGGACCGCATACCGGAAATCATCCGGGACGCGGGCGGCGCACCGGAATCACGCGTCGCTAATCCCGAGGAGCACGCGGCTCTGCTGCGCGCCAAGCTCAACGAGGAGGCCGGCGAGTATGCCGCAAGCGGCGACCCAGCCGAACTCGCGGACCTCCTGGAGGTGGTCCACGCGCTCGCCGCCCTCCACGGGATGACCCCTGCCGAACTGGAGAAACAACGCGCCGTAAAGGCCGCCGAACGCGGCGGCTTCTCCCGCCGCCTCGTCCTACGCCTCCCCGACTGACAGTGAGGATGTAGGTGAGCACCTCCCGGCGGGGTCTGACCCACCGACTGACTGACCAAGGGTCCTCAACCGGATCTGTCGATCCGGCCGGGAGGTGCTCGTGTGCGCTCACCGGACACGGGCGTTGTGACTTCATAAGAGCCTGGCTAGAGGCCCCATCACTGTCTTGTCCGACCGCCCTGCCGGTGCGCCGCCCGCCCTCCGGCTCGGAAGACAGGACGACGATGACTCCCATTACACCCCAGGACGGCACGCCCGGCGAAGTTGCCGGTGGTGTCGACACCCATCTGGACACCCACACCGCCGCGGTGATCGACCTGGTGGGCCGGGTGCTGGGCACCGAGCAGTTCCCCGCCACCGCAGCCGGATACGCCGCCCTGCTGGAGTGGATGCGCCGGTTCGGGCGCTTGGTGCGGGTCGGGGTGGAGGGCACCGGCGTCTACGGCGCCGGCCTGGCCCGTCTGCTGCGTGACCGGGACGTCGAGGTGATCGAGGTCGATCGCCCTGACCGCAAGGCCCGCCGGTTCCAGGGCAAGTCCGATCCGATCGATGCGATCGCCGCCGCCAAGTCCGCGCTGGCCGGTGAGCGGACCGGTGTCCCCAAGCAGCGGGACGGCCGGATCGAGGCGCTGCGCAACCTGCGGGTGGCCCGCCGCTCGGCCATCGACCAGCGCGCCGACGCCCAGCGGCAGATCAAGGCCCTGATCGTCCCCGCCCCCCACACCCTGCGCGAGCGGCTGCGCGGCCTGCCCGTCACCGAACTGATCGCCACCGGCGCGAACCTGCGCCCTGACCGCGCCGACGCCGCGTCGGTGGCCACCGCCGCCAAGATCGCCCTGCGTAGCCTGGCCCGCCGCCACCAGCAGCTGTCCGACGAGATCGGCGACCTGGACGAACTGCTCGAGCCGCTGGTCGCCATGATCAACCCCGACCTGGTGGCCGCCCACGGCGTCGGCACCGACGTCGCCGGGCAACTGCTGGTCACCGCCGGGCACAACCACGCCCGACTCCGCTCAGAGGCGGCCTTCGCGATGCTCTGCGGGGCCGCCCCGATCCCCGCCTCGTCGGGGCGCACCACCCGGCACCGCCTCAACCGCGGCGGCGACCGGCACGCCAACGCAGCCCTGTACCGCGTCGTGCCGTGCCGCCTGCGCTGGGACCCCCGCACCCGCGCCTACATGCAACGACGCACCAAGGAAGGCATGTCCAAGAAAGAGATCATCCGCTGTCTCAAGCGCTACATCGCCCGAGAGCTCTACCAGATCATCACCGCACCAAGCGATCTTGAGCTCGCGGCTTGACATCCATAAGAGCATCCACCCACCCGGACCGCAACACCAACCGAACGAACACGACAACGCCCAACGGAGCAGCCACGACCACCACGCGCGCCGTACACGAAACCAGAGCGCCGTTCGCAAAGTGACACCGGCGGCCATCCTGCGGCAGCGAGCTCTCTGACCACCAGGACGCGCCGCAGTAGCGAGCAGGACGGCCGAAGAGGCGAAGGCGAGGGGATGGCGCACAGGCGGCCGCGTCGCTCAACCGGGTTTTGCGGCGGCTGTCCTGCGGCGGTGGGCCTTTTGGCGGCAGGAGGCGCTGCAGTAGCGGGCGGGACGGCCTGTGGAGGCGGAGGTGAGGGGGGTTGCGCAGACTTCGCAGCGAGTTTCGTTACGCGGCGTTTCGTCTCGTTTCGTTACGGGGCGGAGGGCGTCGAGGGCCAGGGCCGTCATGCGGCCTTTGGCGTCGTGCTGCCTTTCCATCAGCATCGCGCCGCCCAGCAGGGCACGGACCTCACGGACGTCGACGTCAGCGCGCACCGCGCCGACGGCCTGCGCTCGGCGCAGCAAGGCGTCGAGGGCGGCGGTGAACTGCTCGTCCATGCCACAGGCATCGAGCATCCGAAGGTCCGTCGCCAAGGCGTCACAGAGGGAGTGGTTGTACATTGCGCGCTCTACGACCCACATCAGGAATCCATAGAACGCTTCGGCTGGATCGGTCGCATCGGCGAGGGTCCGCGCGTCCTGGATGATCTGCTCGATCCGATGGGTGACGACGGCCTCGAAGAGGGCTTCCTTGGTGGGGAAGTTGCGGTAGACGGTGCCCGCTCCGACACCGGCGCGCCGGGCGATGTCGTCGAGCGGTACGAGGCGCCCGTCCGAGGCGAACGCCTCGTAGGCGGCCTGGAGGATGCGCTCGCGGTTCCGGCGCGCGTCGGCGCGCCGGGGTCGTTCCGTCAAAGCAGAGCCTCCTTGACAAGCGGGGCGATCGTTCCGGTAACGTCTTAAGCGGGTTGTAGGTTCCGATTATAGGAGAGTCGATGACGGCGGTGGACGAGGCACGCGGCAGGCTGGGCAAGGTCGGCGTGGTGCTGATGACGCCCATCGCTCCCGCCGAGGACTGGCGGCGGGCGGCGAAGCGCGTCGAGGAGGCGGGTTACGGGACGATCTGGCTGAACGAGGCAATCGGCGGCCGTGAGGTGTTCAGCCAGATGAGCGTGATGCTCGCAGCGACGGACCGGATCGTGGTGGGTTCGGCCATCGCGAATCTCTGGGCGCGCCACCCCGCTGCCATGCAGGGCGCGGCCGCGGTGCTGGGCGACGCCTATCCCGGCCGCCTGGCCCTGGGGGTCGGCGTCAGCATGGGCGCGATCGTGGAACAGAGCGGACAGAAATGGGCGAGCCCCCTGACGAAGATGCGCGAGTACCTGGACGGCATGGATACGTCGGCCAGCGCCGCCCCGGTGCCCGACATACCGTTCCCCCGCCTGGTGGCGGCGCTCGGCCCGAAGATGCAGGAGCTGGCCCGGGACCGTGCGGACGGCGCCCTCCCCGCCGCGATGCCCGTCGAGCACACCAAGGCCACAAGGGAACGGCTCGGCCAGGACAAACTGCTCGTGGTGATGCAGACGGCCATTCTCGGAACCGACCCGGAGAAGGCCCGTGGCATCGCGCGGAGCACCCAGATGCTCGCAATGCCCGGTTCGCCCTACCTCCGCTCCCTGAAGACCCTCGGCTACGAGGATGCGGCGCTCGCCGACGGCGGATCCGACGAGGTCATCGACGCCTGCTTCAACTGGGGCGACGAAACCGCAATCGTCAAGCGGATTCACGACCACCTGGACGCCGGTGCGGACCATGTCGGCGTCACTGTCTTCGCCCCGGATCTGCCCTCCGCCGCCGCCCAGTACGAGCGCCTCGCCCCGTTCCTCCTCTGACCGCGCGATCCGGGCGGCGCTGCGGGGTGCCGGTACCGCACGTCCGGCCGGATACCGCCCGGCGGCGTGCAGGTGGCCCGCGTTCATCGCCGGGCACTGCTCGCCGTTCTCGTGGACTTGGCGGCTGGCCGTGCGGGGCCGCTTCTCGGCGGGGCGGTCAGCGGGGGCGGATCAGGCCGGTTTCGTAGGCGGTGATCACCAGTTGGGCGCGGTCGCGGGCCTGGACTTTGGCCAGCAGGTGGCCGATGTGCGTCTTCACCGTGGCGGGGCTGAGGTGCAGGTGTTCGGCCAGTTCGGCGTTGGACAGGCCCCGGGCGATGAGGACGAGGACCTCGCGTTCGCGGTCGGTGAGGGAGTCCAGGCCCTCCGGGGGCGGCTGGACGGGGCCGGGGCGGCGGACGAACTCGGCGATCAGGCGGCGGGTGACCGTGGGGGCGAGGAGCGACTCGCCGGACGCGACGACGCGGATCGCGGAGAGCAGGTCGGCGGGCGGGGTGTCCTTGAGCAGGAAGCCGCTCGCCCCCGCGCGGAGCGCCGCGTAGACGTAGGTGTCCAGGTCGAAGGTCGTGAGGATCAGGACGCGGACGTCCGGGAGGTCGGCGCAGATCCGGCGGGTGGCCTCGATGCCGTCCATCTCGGGCATGCGGACGTCCATGAGGACGACGTCCGGGCGTTCGCGCTCGGCCAGCGCGACCGCCTCGGCGCCGTTGCCGGCCTCGCCGACGGTGCGCAGGCCCGGCGCGGTGTCGATCAGGACGCGGAAGCTGCCGCGCAGCAGGGCCTGGTCGTCGGCGACGAGCACGCTCAGATCCAACGGTGTTCCTAGCTCTCGTACGGGAAGGCGGCCGACACGGCGAAGCCGCCTTCGGGTCGGGGTCCGGCGGTGAAGTCGCCGCCGTACATCATGACCCGTTCGCGCATGCCGATGAGGCCGTGCCCGTCCCCGCCCGGCAGGACGCGGACGCCGGGCCCGTCGTCGGTGACGTCGATGCGCATCCGGGCGCCGTCGGCCTTGACGCGGACGCGGCAGCGGGCGGGCGCGGCGTGCTTGACGACGTTGGTGATCGCCTCCTGCACGATGCGGTAGGCGGAGAGGGCGACGCCGTCGGGGAGGTCGCCGGTGTCGACGTCCAGGTCGACGTGGACGCCGGCCATCGCGGCGCGGTCGGCGAGGCCGGTCAGGTCGGCGAGCCCCGGGGAGGGGGTGAACTCGGCGTCGGCCGCGCCGGTGCGCAGGACTCCGAGGAGGTGCCGCATCTCGGCGAGGGAGGAGCGGCTGGTGGCCTCGATGACGCGCAGCGCGTCGAGCGCCTCCTCGGGCCGCGCCTCGGCGACGTGGACGGCCACGCCCGCCTTGACGGCGATGAGGCTCATGCTGTGCGCCACGACGTCGTGGAGTTCGCGGGCGATGCGGAGCCGCTCGTCGGAGACGGCCTGGTCGGCGAGGCGGCGGGCCGAGCGGGCGGCCTGGGCACGGCGTTCGCGGACGACGCGGCCGAGCGTCCAGGACGCGCCGAGGACGGCGAGGCCGAGCAGGAGCCGGCCGGCCATCTCGGCGTGGCGGCCGGCGGGGCCGACCATGGCGCCGCCGAGGATGAACAGGCCGCTGGCGACGCCGATGAGCGACGTGGGGATCCAGCGGCGGCGGCGCCGGGTGAGCGCGACCGGGTACAGGGCGTACGCGGCGGCGGCGTAGGAGTCCCAGGGAAGGCCGACGGCGAGCATGCCGGTCGAGGCGGCGAGGGTGACGGCGAAGACGGGGACGGGCCACACGCGCCGCAGTGCGAGCGGCAGTCCCGCGGCCGGGATGAGCACGGCGGCCATGAGCATGGAGCCGCTGCCGCCCGCTGGCAGCGTCAGCATCACCAGCAGGTAGAGGAGCGCCGCCCCGGCGTCCAGGCCGATGAGGCCGCGCCGGCTGAGCCGCTTGAAGACCGGGGAGCGCAGCTCGGATTCGTCCACGGCACGAAGGTAGCGGGCAGAGCGGGGCGAACGCCTCATGCCGGCGGACGTCATACCAGGGTCGGAGCGCGGACGGGGGTCTCGGAGCACGGTCGCACGCGCGGTTCCCGACCACGTTCCGATGTGGGACGGGGATGTTCCGTAGGACCGTCGACCGCATGATCGAAATACGTGAGCTGACGAAGCGTTACGGCCGGACGACCGCGGTGGACGGCCTGTCCTTCGTCGTGAGACCGGGGACCGTGACGGGGTTCCTCGGCCCGAACGGGGCGGGGAAGTCGACGACGATGCGCATCCTCCTGGGTCTCGACAAGGCGACGTCCGGTTCGGCGCTGATCAACGGCGGCCCGTACAC
Source organism: Actinomadura sp. B10D3 (assembly GCF_039871695.1). NCBI lineage: Bacteria > Bacillati > Actinomycetota > Actinomycetes > Streptosporangiales > Thermomonosporaceae > Actinomadura > Actinomadura sp. B10D3. The sequence goes on along the minus strand of NZ_JBDPLY010000027.1, from coordinate 70,485 downwards.
GGCGTTGCGCCGCCCGATGCGGGAGGTGGGCGCGCTACTGGACGCGAGCGCCGTACACGGGGGGCGGCGGGCGTACGACCATCTCGGCTGGCTGGCGCGCAGCAACGGGATCGGGATGCGGCGGGTCACGGAGGTCCTGGAGCAGGTGGGCCTCGCCGGGGTCGCGCGCAAGAGGGTCGGGGGGTTCTCGCTGGGGATGCGGCAGCGGCTGGGGATCGCCGCGGCGCTGCTCGGCGACCCGGGCGTGCTGATGTTCGACGAGCCGGTGAACGGCCTGGACCCGGACGGCGTCCGCTGGATCCGCGAGCTGATGCGGGTGCTGGCCGCCGGCGGCCGGACGGTGCTGATCTCCAGCCACCTGATGAGCGAGATGGAGCTGACGGCCGACCGGCTGATCATCATCGGGCGCGGCAGGCTGATCGCGGACACGTCGGTGCGGGAGCTGGCGGACCGGTTCCGGCGCGGGGTGGTCGTCCGCTCGCCGCGCCCGGCCGACCTGACCGCCGTGCTCGCCGGGGCCGGGGGGTCGGTCGAGCAGGTGCCGGACGGCTCCCTGTCGGTGGCCGGGCTGGACGTCGCCGCGATCGGCGACGCGGCCGCGGCGCACGGGATCCCGCTGTACGGGGTGACGCCGCACAGCGCGTCGCTGGAGGAGGCGTACATGGAGTTGACGGCGGGCAGCGCCGAGTTCGGGGCGGTGGCCTCGTGATCGACGCGCTCGCGGCGGAGTGGTACAAGCTCCGGACGGTCCGCTCCACCATGGCCATCGCCGGGACGATCGCCGTGTTCATGTTGCTGTGCGTCGTGTGGTCCTTCTACGTCGCCAGCTACTGGGACGGTCTGTCGGCCGCGCGGAGGGCGACGGCGAGGTCGGCTCCTGCGGAGCAGCCGCTCGCCGTGGCGTTGCCGGTGTGCGCGGTGGTGCTGGGTGCGCTGACGCTGACGTCGGAGTACTCGTCCGGAATGAACCGGACGACCCTGGCCGCGCTGCCGCGCCGGCTGCCTCTGTTCGCCGCCAAGGCGGGGGTGGTGGCGGGGGCCATGTTCGCCGCTGCCGTGGTGTCGCTGGTCGTCGGGGCCGCGGCGGGCAGGGCGATCGTGGGCGACCGGCCGGTGGCCACGTTCCAGGGACCGGTGGCCGATGTCGCCGCCCATCTCCTCTGGCTGGGGCTGACGACGGCGGCGATCACGCTGATCACGTTCGGCCTCGGCGCGGTGTTGCGCTCCACCGCCGGGACGATCACGGCGGGGATGGCGGTGCTGTTCATCCTGCCCGCGCTCGCCCAGCCGCTGCCGTCCCCGTGGGACGAGCGGATCTGGTCGTCGCTGCCGGGCAACCTGTCCAACCAGATCGCGGGGGCTCCGGGCTCGTCCGGCGCCCACGGGGTCCTGTCGCCGCCCGCCGCCGTGGCGCTCCTGGCGGTCTACGTGGTGGTCGCGCTGGCGGCGGGCGCGTTCTCGTTCGTCCGGAGGGACGCATGATGGGCAACGCGGTCGCCGCCGAGTGGCGGAAGCTGCGCTCCGTCCGGCCGACCTACTGGATCATGGCGGTGACGTTCGGGTTCCTCCTGATCGTCCTGCTGCTGGCCCTGCAGTCGGCGCACGTCTGGGACGGCCTGTCCGCGGAGCGCCGCGCGGAGTTCCAGCTGCGCCCCCTCCAGGAGCTGGCCGGGTGGGTGGCGTCGCTGTGCCTGGCGATCCTCGGCGTGCTGTCGGTGACGTCCGAGTACCGCACGGGCATGATCCGGACCAGCATCACCGCGATCCCGGCCCGGCGCACGCTGCTCGTGGCCAAGGCCGCGGCCGTCGGGGCGGTCGCGCTGGTCGCCGGCGAGGCGGTGACGGTCTGCTCGTTCCTCGGGACGCGGCTCGTCGTCGGCGACCGGCAGTTCATCGACCAGAAGGCGTCCATCGCGCACGAGCTGCCCAGCTTTCTCGTCTCGGGGACGGTGGTGCCGGTCTTCGCGCTGCTCGGCCTGGCGCTCGGTGTGCTGCTGAGGTCCACGGCCGGGTCGCTCGTCTCGGTGGTGTTCGTCTGGCACGTCCTGCCGCTGCTCGTCATCCACCTGCCGCAGCCCTGGAGCGACCGCGCCGCGTCGGTCATGCCCGGTGCCCTCCCCCGCCAGATGTCCGGGCTCAGCGCGGAGAACTCCATATACGGGGATCTGCTGTCTCCGGGGATGGCGACCGCGGTACTGCTGGCATACGCGCTCGTGCCGCTCGCGGCCGCCGCTTTCGTGCTCGCCCGGCGGGACGCCTGAACGCCCTCGAACCACCGACGGCGGCGTCCCGTCACGGGGCGCCGCCGTTCGATCAGGGAAGCCGGGGCTCAGCCGGCCTGCAGGGAGGTCGCCCGGACCGCCAGGCGCTCGCGGAGCATGTCGATGGCCTCGTCGATGCGGGGCGCGGCGGCCTGGGCGCGCACGCGCCGGCCGTCCAGCTCGACGACCGCCTGGGCCAGTGCCGGGCGCGGCAGCGACCGGTCGGCGACGACGCTCAGCGTGACCTGAACCGAGGTGACCCCGCGGGCGGCGGCGAGCGCCTGCCGGACGGCCCGCTCGGCGGCCGCGCGCTCGTGGGCCGAGACATCGCCCGAGGTCAGGAACCGGATCTCCGGTCTCTCACGGGTAGCGTTCATGTGGTCCCCCAGATACGAGGTTATGGTCGCCCATCGGAAACGGGACGGCTGTGTCCGCCCTTCTGAATGGTCGAACGTCGGGGACGTCCACGATCACGCCCGGGCCGGACGAGAGCTTCGTCACTCGGCCTCCAACGGGGAGGCGGGGACCCGGAATATTCACCATAATGGAGGACGATCGGCAATCACGCGTCATACGACCGCCGGCGAAATGCCCTGTCAGGATTGGTCGGTTCCCTTACCGGAGAACGGTGGACAATTCGTGCACCAACCATGACCCGGAGGGCAGGGAAATGACTGCCAGTCTAACGAGCATGTGACGGCGGCGCCACGTTCCGCATCCGTTCCGCCACCGACAGCACTGGTCACGGGCCGCGCCCGCCGCGATCTCCCACGTCAGGTGCCGTTCGGCCGCTCGTATGGGAACGGCTTTTCATACTTCCCAAAAACCCGTCCGCATCCTCTAACATGGGGCGGTGCCGATCCACCCCCGCGCAGACCCGTCGACTGGCTGGTGACCCCTTGGCCCAGGATTCAGCTGCCCCAACACCTCCGTCCGAGGGTGATCCGGCCGGACGGCTGATCGATTATCCGCGCCGCGGCGGTCCCACCGTCCTGCGCATTCTCCTCGGCGCACAACTGCGGCGGCTGCGCGAGGCCCGCGGCATCTCCACCGAGCAGGCGGGCTACGAGATCCGCGGCTCCCATTCGAAGATCAGCCGCATGGAGCTCGGCCGCGTCGGCTTCAAGGAGCGCGACGTCTCCGACCTGCTGACCCTGTACGGCGTCTCCGACCCGGACGAGCGGGCCCCGCTGCTGGAGCTCGCGAAGGAGGCCAACACCCCCGGCTGGTGGCACCGGTACGGCGACGTCCTGCCCAGCTGGTTCGAGGTGTACCTCGGCCTGGAGGAGGCCGCCTCCCTGCTGCGCACCTACGAGCTGCAGTTCGTCCCCGGGCTGCTGCAGACCGAGGACTACGCGCGAGCGGTCGTCCGCCTCGGCTTCTCGGACGCGTCCGACGAGGAGGTCGAGCGGCGCGTCCAGGTGCGCACCACCCGGCAGCACCGGTTCACCTCGCCCGGCGCCCCGACCCTGTGGGCCGTGCTGGACGAGGCGGTCGTGCGCCGCCCCCTCGGCGGTCGCGCCGTGATGCGGGCCCAGCTCCAGCACCTGATCGCGGTGTGCGAGCTGCCCAACGTCACGCTGCAGATCGTGCCGTTCGGCGCGGGCGGGCACGCCGCGGCCGGCGGCCCGTTCACCATCCTGCGCTTCGCCGAGCCCGGCCTGTCCGACGTCGTGTACCTGGAGCAGCTCACCAGCGCGCTCTACCTCGACAAGCCGACCGACGTCGACACCTACATGCGCGCCATGAACAACCTGTGCATCACCGCCGAGCGCCCGGACGACACCGTGCGTTACCTCACCGACGTCCTGAACGACCTCTGACGCCGCCGACCCGCGTGCGGGTCACGGCGGGCCGTCGGTGACGCGCTGGTCACGGCTGCGGCTTCCGCCGCGGAACTCCGCGATGACCGCTCCGTCCGCGACGCGGCGGACGGTCACGTCGTAGACGCCGCTCCGGCCGTACCGGACGCGTTCCACCGCCGTCGCCTCCAGGACGTCCCCGGCGTGCGCGCTCGCCACGAACACCACGTCGGCGGACGCGGCGACCGTCACCCTGTCGTGGGTGTTGCAGGCGTAGGCGAACGCGGAATCGGCGAGCAGGAACAGGTAGCCGCCGTGCGCGATGCCGTGGCCGTTCACCATGGTGTCCGCGACCGTCATCCGCAGCCGCGCCCGCCCCTGCGCCACCTCGGCGATCTCCATGGCGAGGTCCTGCGCCACCTTGTCCTGGGCGTACATCGTCTCGGCGCACCGCCGCGCCACCTCTGCCGCGTCGTCCACCAGCCCAGAGTAGTGATCGGCGCGCCGAACCGGACGGCGCATATTTGAGAAGCGGTCCATCGGGAAGGTCGTTGCGGGTCCGGCGGTTACGACAGTGATCGCCTCTCGGCCCGAACACGAGGAGTACGCATGCTTTTCGGCAAGGAGCACGTCGAGCGCTATCAGGCGACGGACGGCGAGGAGGGACACGACTGGCAGGGCACGGTCACCCTCCTTCTCACCACCAAGGGTCGGCGCAGCGGCAAGGAGTACACCACTCCGCTCATCTACCAGCCGGAGGGCGACGCCTACCTGGTCGTCGCGTCCAAGGGCGGCGCGGACGAGCACCCGGAGTGGTACCTCAACCTTCAGGAGAACCCCGACGTGAAGGTGCAGGTGCGCGGCGACAAGTTCAAGGCCCGGGCGCGCACGGCGACGCCCGAGGAGAAGCCGCCGCTCTGGGAGAAGATGGTCGCCACGTGGCCCCAGTACGACGAGTACCAGAAGAAGACGAGCCGCGACATCCCCGTCGTCATCCTGGAACGCGTCTGAGGCGGCGGACCGCGCGGACCGCGCGTATGGCGCGGTCCGCTTTCGCGCCGCGGCCGGGGCGTGTAGCGTCGGCGTAGAACATCCATTCGACCGCCGTCCGTCCGACCCAGCCGAGGTGCCGACGTGCCGACGTCACACAGCTCTGACAGTGAACGCGGGAGCGGCGTCGGCGAGGGCGGCGCCGAGCCGCCGCCGCGGCTGCTGAACCGCTGGGGAATCGGCGCACCCGCCGAAGTCACGGCGCTGGGCTCCGGGCGCGGTACCCGCAGCTGGCGGGTCGACGCGTCAGGCGGGGCCTGCTTCCTCAAGGAATACGAGCAGCCCGACAGGCGCCGAGTGCTTTTCCGGCACGGCATCACCGCGGCCCTCGACGCGGCGGGCCTGCCGGTGCTCGCACCGGTGCCGGCGCGCGGCGGCCGGACGCTGGTCACCGCCGCCGGCCGCGGCTACGTCCTGTACCCGTGGGTCGGGGGCCGCGGGCGCGGCGGGCTGGAGCTGACGTTCGGCCAGTGCGAGGCCCTGGGCGAGCTGCTCGGCCGCCTGCACGCCGCGCTCGACGAGCTGACGGCGCCCGTCCAGCAGAGCATGCTCGTGCCGACGCCGCGCGCCGCCGACGCGGCGGCGGCCGTGGAGGAGATGCTGCGGGACGTCCCGGACGGCGACGGCGGCACCGACTTCGACGCGCTGACCGTCCGCCGTCTGCGCGAACGCCGCGACCTGCTCGCCGAGTTCGCGGGCCACCAGCCGCCGGACATCGAGGTCAGCACGTGGGGGCACCTGCACGGCTCGTTCCACGCCGGGCACCTGCGCTACGGCGGCTCGGGCAACGTCACCGCCGTCCTCGGCTGGGACGGGCTGACCACGGGCCCGGTCGCGGGCGAGGTCGTCCGGTCGGCGGCGCGGCTGTTCGCCTGCGAGGACGAGCGCGGCCTCGATCTCGACCGCGTCCAGGCGTTCGTCCGTGGGCACCGGTCGGCGTTCCCGCTGGACGCCGGCCAGATCCAGTCGGCGGTGCACCGCGAATGGTGGGAGCGGCTCTGCGACGTGGCGCCGCTGCGCCACCGGTACCTCGGCGAGGACGGGACGGCCGAGCGCGGCCCCGCGTCCCTCGTGCCCTGGTGGTCCGCCCAGCTCGAACGCACCCTCGACGCGTTCGCGGCACCGTATACCGCGGTGCCCGCCGACGTGCTCGAGGAGAGCCCCGCCTACGGCTGACCGGCCGGTCGTGCCCGGCGCGGGGCCGTGGCGGGGCCGTGGCGAGTCTCCGGCGCGGCCGGGGTAGGGACCCCCTCGGGATGCGCGACGTGCGCCTGTTGTGCCAAGCTGGCGCCCCCACCGTTTTGAATTGATTAGTCCAAAAGGAGCCGGAGAATGACGCAGATCGCCGTGCTCGGCACCGGGACCATGGGCGCCCCGATGGCCCGTAACCTCCTCCGGAACGGCCACCAGGTCGCGGCCTGGAACCGCACCAGGGACAGGGCGGAGCCGCTCGCCGCCGACGGCGCCGCCATCGCGGACTCCCCCGCCGTGGCCGTCCGGGACGCTGGGGTCGTCATCACGATGCTGAACGACGCCGAGACGGCGCTGTCGGTGATGCGCGACGCCGTCCCGGCGCTGCGCGGCGGGCAGGTCTGGGCCCAGATGGGGACGGTCGGCGTCGCGGACGTGGCGCCCCTGGCCGGGTTCGCCGCCGAGCACGGGCTGACGTTCGTGGACGCTCCCGTCCAGGGCACGAAGCAGCCCGCCGAGCAGGGCAAGCTGGTGATCCTGGCCGCCGGGCCGCAGAAGGCGCGCGGGGTTCTGGAGCCCGTCTTCGGCGCCGTCGGCGCCCGGACCCTGTGGCTGGACGAGGACGGCGCGAGCGGCGCGGGCACCCGGCTCAAGCTGGCCGCGGTGAGCTACGCCATCTCGCTGACCTCGGTCGTCGCCGAGTCCGTCGCCCTGGCCGAGGGGCTCGGGCTCGACCCGGCCCTGCTCGGCGAGGTCCTCACCGGCGGCCCGCTCGACAGCGTCTACCTGCAGATGAAGATGAAGGCGATGCTCGCCGGCGACTTCGAGCCGAGCTTCGCCGTGCGCAACGCCGAGAAGAACACCCGGCTGATCCACGAGTCCGCCGCGAGCGCGGGCATCCGGGTCGATGTGAACGACGCGGCGGGCGCGCGGTTCCGGCGCGTGATCGAGCAGGGCCACGGCGACGAGGACATGGCCGCCACCTACCGGGCGAGCTTCACCGGCTGACACCGGCGTCCCGGCTCCCGCGTTCGGAGCGGCACCCGGGCGAGGATGGTGGCATGGACGTTCTGAGCAGCCGCATCCTGCTTCGCCCGGGTGACCCGGCGCGCACGCAGCGCTTCTACCGCGACGTGCTGGGCCTCGCCGTCTACCGGGAGTTCGGTTCGGCCTCCTCCCCTGGCGTGGTGTTCTTCCTCGGCCCGGGGTTCCTGGAGGTGTCAGGGCATGGGGCGGGATCTGCGGGTTCGTCCCCGATGATCTGGCTGCAGGTCCGGGACGTCCGGGCGGAGCACGAGCGGCTCGCGGCGGCCGGAGCGCGCGTCACGCGGGAACCGCGCGAGGAGCCGTGGGGGCTGGTCGAGATGTGGATCGAGGACCCCGACGGCGTCAAGATCGTTATCGTGGAGGTTCCGGAGGCGCACCCCCTGCGCCGCGACCAGCGATCCTGAACCCCGGCGGCGGTGCCGATGACCGACGAGTACTGGAACCACAACATCCACTACCACGACGTCGTCCTGCGCAACGTGCCGCGCGGCTGCGGCGAGGCGCTGGACGTGGGCTGCGGCGACGGCCTGCTCGCGCGCCGCCTCGCACCGCGGGCGGCGCACGTCACCGGGCTCGACCGGTCGGCGGAGATGGTCGCCAAGGCCAGGAGGCTGAGCGAGGGCGTCCGCAACGTCGATCGTGGAGGCCGGCCTGCTGGAGCACGACCTGCCCGAGGAGCACTACGACTTCGTCTGCAGCATCGCGGCCATCCACCACATGGACTTCACCAAGGGGCTGTCCGCGATGCGCGCCGCGCTGCGGCCGGGCGGCGCGCTCGTGGTCATCAGCCTCGCCAGCAACAAGGGGCCGCGGGACCGGGCGTTCTCGGCGGTGGGCCTCCCGGCGCACCACGTCCTCCGCCTCCGGAACCTGCGCCGCTCCCGCGGCGGGCCGGGCGCCCCGGTCGCCGATCCCGCCATGACCTGGGCCGAGGTGCGCGACGAGGCGCAGCGGGTGCTGCCGGGGGCCGTCTTCCGCAGGCATCTGCTGTGGCGGTACTCGCTCGTGTGGCGGAAGCCCCGCTGAACCGGGCCGCGCCACGCCAAAGCTGGAAAACACTGGAAGTGTCGGGAAGCACCTGTACTGTCTGCGCCATGCCCCGGTCCCCCGGCGTCCCGACCCCCGACGAGCTGGAGGCGCGCATCGCCGAGCTGCGCGCCGACGTGCGCCGGGCCATGGCGTCCGGCGACCGGGACCGGGCACGCGCGCTGCGCGCCGAGCTGCGCCGGGCCGAGAGCGCGTGGGACGACGCGGTCCTCGGCTCTGGCGGCCCGGCGGCGGAGCGTCCGGAAAGCGGCGAGCGCGGGCTGCTGCCCGTCCGGGAGCAGGTCCACCAGGCGCTCACGCTGCTCGGCGTGCCGGCCGCGCCCAAGCTGATCGGCTCGGTGTACGCGGCGTTCTTCCCCGGCGAGATCCCCGGGAGCCGGCTGACGAGCCTGCGGCGCGACGAGGAGCGCTCGTTCCGCACCTCCCCCTACGCCCGGCCGTACTACCTGTGCGCCGCGCTGACCGCCGACCTCCTCGCACCGGCCCGCGGGCTGCTCACCGTGAGCACGTGGCCGCTGGAGCAGCGGATCGTCGGCCCGCTGAGCCCGCGCACCGACTTCCTCACGTCGGCGGTGCGCCTCGCCGAGCACGCCGGGCGCGGGACGCCGCCGCCCGGAGTACAGCGGCTGCTGTGGCGTTTCGCGTCCAACATTCCCGGTGCGGTCACCGGTACGGTCGGTACGGTCGAGCCGTCCGCGCTGGCCGAGGCCGCCCGGGCCGAGCTGGACGTGCACCGGGAACCGGACCGGCGGCGCCGCGAGGCCGCCGCCGCCCGCGCCCGGGAGCGGCTCGACGACGCGGAACGGCTGTTCGGCAGCCGGCTGCGGTCCCTGCGTGGCCGCGGCCGACACCCCGCCATCAATGGAGAGACGGACCGATGACCGAGACCGCGCCGGACCTGGACCGGCTGCGCGGCGGAACACCCCCGCGCAATCACGACGCCCGCACCATCGCCGCGCTGACCGCCAACCCCGGCTGCGCCCGCCGCGGCGTGATGGACGCGGCGGGGGTCGACAAGGACGCGGTGGCGCGGGAGCTGGGCTTCCCCGCGCCGTTCGGCCAGTCGCAGTTCGCGATCACGCGCGGGAACGTGTTCGAGGCGCAGGTGAAGGCGGACGGGTGCGCGGAGCTGCTGACGCTGCTGCGCGAGCGGCTCGGCCTCGACGTCCCCGAGGTCTCCTACGACGACCTGGAGGTCGTCGCGGGCAACGAGGGCCGGGAGCTGCGGCACTCGCGCACCCGGCGGCTGCTCGCCCGCGCGCTGGAGGGCGGCGAGGGGACGCTGTTCGACCATCCGCTGCTGCGGCTGGAGATCGCCGGGCACCCGGCCTACCTGGAGCCGGACGTGATCGCGTTCCAGTTCGCGGGCCGGCTGCACGTCATCGAGATCAAGTCGTTCGCCGTGGTGGACGGGCAGGCCGAGCCGGAGCAGGTCGCCGCGGCGGCGAGGCAGTCGGCGGTGTACGTGCTCGCGCTGCGCCGGCTGGTCGCCGAGCTGGGGCACGACCCGGCGCGCGTCTCGCACGACGTCTTCCTCGTCTGCCCGGAGAACTTCTCCAACCGCCCGACCGCGACGCCACTGGACGTGCGGCCGCAGCTCGCCGTCCTCGAACGGCAGCTCGCGCGGCTCACCCGGATCGACGACATCCTGGTGGAGCTGCCCGGCGACCTGACGTTCGGGCCCGGCGAGGCGCTCGACGCGTCGGTCCGCGCGGTGGAGGCCCGGTACTCGCCGGAATGCATGTCGGGGTGCGAGATGGCGCTGTTCTGCCGGGACGAGGCGCGCGCGTGCGGGGCGACGGGCGCGCTCGGCCGGTCCGTCCGCGACGACCTCGGCGGGGTCGACACGGTCGGCACCGCGCTGTCCCTGGCGGACGGGAAGATGCACCCGTCCGACGACCTGGCCGAGACGGCCGCGCAGCTGCGGGCCGCGGCCCGGCTGCGCGCGGAAGCCCTGCACGGGGCCGCGTGATCCGTCCATGAGCGCGCTGTCCTCGCTCGCGCGGTTGCAGGCGGTGGCCGCCGGCATCGCGCAGCCCCTCGCGACCGTCCGGCACTGCCACGTCTCGGACGCGCCGCTGGTCCTCGTCCCGCTGAAGCTCGCCGGGGAGGCGGCCGCGCCGCTGGCCGTGCTGGCCGGCAGCGCGCCGGACGACCCGACGCTGCTGGTCGTCCCGCAGCCGCGCAACCGCGACCTGCGGTTCGCGTTCGCGGCGAGCCTCGCCAAGCTCGTCCTGAACCACATCGAGACGAGCCGGGGCGCGGTGGAGGAGCTGCCGCCCGGCAAGGACGGCGATGAGAGGATCCGGTACGGGGACGCGCCGCAGCTGCTCGTCCCGAACCGGGGCGGCGTCGCGTTCCTGCGGCTGCTGGGCCGCTCGACGAGGTTCCGCAGCACCGAGGGCCCGTACGCGGTGGACCCGGCGGTGCCGGTGCTCGGCCGCTGGCTGACGTGGTTCGCCGACCGCCACGACCATCCCGGGTCGTCGCTGCTGGGCGCCGTGACCGAGCTGCTGCGGCTGCACTGGGCCACGGGCCAGAGCTCGCTGGAGGACGGCAACCTCGCCGCGCTGATGGGCTGGATCGACCCGCCGGACGGCCTCGACGGCCCGGCCGCCGCGGCCCGCGCCGAGGACCCGGTGCTCTGGCCGCCGGCGGGGCCGACGACCGACCCGACGTTCGACAACGAGGTCCTCGCGCCGGCGATCGCCGCCTACGACCGGGCGGGCACCGGCTCGCGCGCCGAGGAGCGGCTGCGCAGCACGATCGAGGGCCAGCTCACCCCGACGTGGGGCCTGATGTGGCGGGCCGTCGAGCTGCTGCGCGCGCTGCCGGAGGGGGCGAGCGTGCCGCGCCGGTGGGAGCGCGACCGGGACGCCTTCACCTACTACCACCAGACGTTCGGCGAGGCGTATCCCCAGGCGCGCCGCGACCCGCCCGTCCGCGCGGCGCGGCGGCTGCACGACCTCGAACGCGCGCAGGACGCCTACGACGCGCAGCGGGCGTTCGACGACCCGCTGGTGATGGCCGAGCACCGGCTGGCCGGCCAGGCGTTCGGCGGAACGGTCACCGAATGCGACCCGACCCGGCTGGACGAGACCGGGAAACGGCCGAAGCTCCGCCCGCTGCTGCGGGTGCAGACCCTGGACCCGGTGCGCCTGGACCCGGGGACGACCGTGTGCAACGCGGCCCGGCCCGCGCTCAAGGGGAGGATCGTGGAGCTGGACGACGGCGGCGTCGTGCTGGAGCTGACCGGCGGGATGGGGCGCAAGCTCACCCCGGAGGCGGGCGCCGTGCCGGAGGTGGGCGACCGGGTGTGCTTCACGTCGCTCACAGAGGGCTCGTTCGGCGCGGCGAAGTTCCCCGACCGGGACGACACACCGTGGACGCACGGCGGGCCGCCCGCCGACTACGTGCCGACCGACGAGGACGCCGAAGAGGAATGGTCGTGACCGAACACGCGGGCCGCCACCTGACGCCGGTGGCGGCCGAACCGGACCTTTCGCCGCTCGCTCCCGGGGAGGCGGCCGCACGAGTCGTCGACGCGGTCCTGGCCGATCTCGGCGGCGGGCACCGCGGCGTGGTGGTCGACTCCCCGCCGGGCGCGGGCAAGTCGACGCTGGTGGTGCGGGCCGCCGCGCACCTGGCCGAGGCCGGCGAGCGGCTCATGATCGTCGCGCAGACGAACGAGCAGGTGGACGACCTCATCGAGCGGATCGCCGGGAAGCATCCCGGCATCACGCTGGGGCGGCTGTCGGCGTCGGGGTACGTCCCGTCCGAGCGGGTGCTGGCGCATCCGGCGGTGCGGATCGCGCAGAAGGCCGACGACCTCGCCGAGCACACCGTCGTGATCGCGACCGCCGCGAAGTGGGCGACCCTCTCGGACGGGTCGTGGCCGTGGGCGATCGTCGACGAGGCGTACCAGATGCGCTCGGACATGCTGCTGCGCATCGCCGGGCGCTTCGAGCGGGCCCTCTTCGTCGGCGACCCCGGCCAGCTCGACCCGTTCTCCACGGTGGAGGTCGAGCGCTGGGCGGGGCTGACCTGGGACCCGCTGCGCAGCGCCGTCTCCGTCCTGCTCGCGCACAACCCGGACCTGCCCGTGCACCGGCTGCCGGTGTCGTGGCGGCTGCCCGCGTCCGCGGCGCCCGTCGTGTCCGAGGCGTTCTACCCGTTCACGGGCTTCCGCGCCGGGACGGGGCCGGGCGACCGGCGCCTGGAGTACGCGACGCGCGGCATGGGCACCACCTACGACCGCGCGCTCGAAGAGGCGGCGTCCACCGGCTGGGCCCTGTACGAGCTGCCCGCGCGGCACACGCTGCGGACCGACACCGAGGCCGTCCGGGCCACGGCGGCGCTCGCCGTCCGGCTGCTGCAGCGCGGCCCCGTCGCGCACTCCGAACTGGGATCGGGGCCGGTCGACGCGGGACGCGTCGCGATCGGCGCCGCGCACCGCGACCAGGTGACCGCGATCCGCGCCGCGCTCGGCCCGCACGGCGAAGGCGTCACCGTCGACACCGCGAACCGCCTCCAGGGCCGCGAGTACGACGTGACGGTCGTCCTGCATCCGCTGTCGGGGCGCCGCGACGCGACCGCGTTCCACCTGGAGTCGGGGCGGCTCTGCGTCCTCACCTCGCGGCATCGGCACGCCTGCATCGTCGTCGCGCGGGCGGGGATCCCCGAGCTACTGGACGCGCACCCGTCCGCCGAACCGGTGCACCTCGGCGTGCCGGTGAAGTTCCCGGACGGGTGGGAGGCGAACCAGTCGGTCCTCGCCCACCTGGCCCGGCACCGCGTCGCGGGCGGCTAGCGCCGGGCGAACGGTCGGCGCCTGGACGGCCGGTGGCGCCGCGCTCAGTGCCGCTCCATCTCGACCTTGGGCAGCAGCCGGGCCAGCGGCGCCGGCAGCCACCAGGCGCGGCGGCCCATCAGCTCCATCGCCGCCGGAACGATCAGGCAGCGGATGACGACGGCGTCCACGAAGATCGCCACCGCCATGCCGAAGCCGGCCTGCTGGAGCAGCCGCTGCGGGCTGAGCATGAAGGCGCCGAAGATCACGACCATGATCGCGCCGGCCGCGGTGATCACCGAGCCGGTGTGGGCCAGCCCCTCCCGCACGGCGTGGGAGGGGTCCTCGGAGCGCGTCCACTCCTCGTGGATCCGGGAGATCAGGAAGATCTCGTAGTCCATGGAGAGCCCGAAGACGATGGCGAAGACCATCACCGGCAGGTACGCCTCGATCGGGCCGGGCTCCACGCCGAGCCGGCCGTCCTGGAATACCAGGGTCATCGCTCCGAGCGCGACGCCGATGCTGAGCAGGTTCAGCAGCGCGGCCTTCAGCGGGACGAGCACCGAGCGGAACACCGCCATCAGCAGGAGCACGGAGAGGCCGACGACGATGGCCATGAAGAGCGGCAGCCGGTCGGCGACCTTGCCGGAGTAGTCCTCGGACGCGGCCGTGGCTCCGCCGACCAGGTACCGGGCACCGTTCCGATCGGACAGTTCCGGCAGTACGTCGTCGCGCAGTGTGCCGACCAGTTCGGAGGTCTCCTCGTCCTGCGGTGCGGAGGAGGGGAAGGCGAGGATGGTCGCGGCCTCGCCGTCCGGCGTGGGCACGGGGTCCGCGGCGGCCTGCACGCCCGGGGTGCCGTTCAGCGCGCGGGTCGCCTCGGCACCGGCCTGGGCGGCGCCGCCCGTACCGCCGTCGGCCACCACCAGCAGCGGGCCGTTGAAGCCGGGGCCGAAGCCTTCGGAGAGCAGGTCGTAGGCCTGCCGGCTGGTCGTCTCGGGCGCGTCGCTGCCCGCGTCCGAGAACCCGAGCCGCATGCCCAGTGCCGGAAAGGCGAGAACCCCGAGGACCACCGCCGCCGCCAGCAGGGAGGCCAGCGGGCGCCGCTGCACCGCGGCGGCGAGCCGCCGCCATACGGTGCCCTCGACGGCCTTGCCCTTGGCTTCGCGCCGCTCGGCGCGCCGGGTGAACTGGCGGGCGAACCGGCGGCCGAAGACGCCGAGCAGGGCCGGCAGCAGGGTCAGGGCGGCGAGCATGGTCATCAGCACGGTCAGCGCGACCGACAGCGCCATGCCCTGCAGCGAGCCGAGACCGAAGGCGACGAGGCCGAGCAGCGCCAGGATGACGGTGCAGCCGGCGAAGAACACCGAGCGGCCGGCGGCGTCGAGCGCGTTCACGGTGGCCCGTTCCGGCTCCGCGCCGCGCACCAGCTCGGCGCGGTAGCGGGCGAAGACGAGCAGCGCGTAGTCGATGCCGACGCCAAGGCCGACCAGGATCATCACCGGCGGGGTCCACTCGGCGATCGTGAAGACGTGCGACGCCACGACGATGCCGCCGACCGTGGACCCGACGGCGAACAGGGCGATGATGATGGGCAGCCCGGCGGCGATGACCGTGCCGAACATCAGCACGAGGATGACCAGCGCCGCGATCAGCCCCACGCCCTCCGCGGAACCGCCCCCGCCCTCTCCGAGCAGCCGGGCCGCATCGCCGCCCAGCTCGGCCTGGAGCCCGTCGCCCTCGACCTCCTGAGCGGTGTCGAAGATGCGCTGGGTGTCGTTCTTGGGCATGTCCTGCGAGGGAACGTCGAGCACCACGGTGGCGTAGCCGATCGTGCCGTCCCCGCTGACCGCGCCCTCGCCGTCGTACGGGCTGTGGACCTGGCCGACCTTGGGCAGTCCCGCGACCTCGTCGAGCATGTCCCCCACGCGCTTCTGGACGCCGGGCTCGCGCAGGCCGCCCTCGTCGTGCAGAACGATCTCGACGGTGTCCCCCGCACGGGCGGCGCCGTGCTCGGCCAGCAGGTCGGCGGCCTGCTGCGACTCGGTGCCGGGGAGGGAGAAGTCGTTGCGGTAGTCGTCGCCCGTGACCGACGCGGCGGCCCAGACGCCGGCCAGGACCGCCACCCACAGGATCAGGGCGAGCCATCGGCGGCGGTGGGCGAAGCCCGCGACGCGGACGAACACTCCTCGCCGCGCAGGTGGCCGGGTGTTCTCTTCCCGGTCCGTATCGGTCAGTGTCATGATCTCTTCCCCCCGGAGGGTCGTCGGCGTCCATGGGTCGGCCTGATGAGGCTTCGTTGCCTGACGACGCAGCCCTCCGAGGTGTGACAGGGCACCCCGCCGGAGGGATGCCCTGTCACACCCGGACCGGCTACGTCGTCTACAGCTCATGGGACTGACGGAGCGGGACGTACGAGACACCGAGGAGATGCTGGCGCGGTCCTTCGAGGGCAACCGGCCGCGGCTGCTGCGGGTGGCCTACACGATGACGGGCTCACTGGTGGAGGCCGAGGACTGCGTGCAGGAGGCGTGGCTGCGGCTGCGCGGGCTGGACGACCCCGCGTCGGTCCGTGACCTCGCCGCGTGGCTGACGACCACCGTCAGCAGGCTTGCGCTCGACACCCTGAGCAGCGCGCGCGCACGCCGGGAGCACTACGTCGGCATGTGGCTGCCGGAGCCGCTGGTCGTGGCCGGCTCCGACGACCCGGCCGACCGCGTCACGCTGGACGAGTCGGTGAGCATGGCTCTGCTCGTCGTCCTGGAGCGGCTCTCGCCCGCCGAGCGCACCGCGTTCGTGCTGCACGACGTGTTCGGCGTCCCCTTCCCCGAGATCGCCGAGGTCGTCGGCCGCACACCGGCGGCGGTGCGGCCGCTCGCCTCGCGGGCGCGCCGGCAGGTCGAGGACGGGCGGCCGCGGACGCCGGTGACGGAAGCCGAACAGCGAGAGCTGATCGCGGCGTTCGCGGCCGCCTGCCAGAACGGCGACCTGCCGGGCCTCATCGCGCTGCTCGACCCGGACGTGGTGCTGCGCGGCGACGGCGGGGGCAAGGTCGTCACGCTGCGGCACGCCGTGCGGGAGGCGGGGCTCGTGGCCGGCATGCTGCTGGCCCGTGCCCAGGCCGCGGGCCCGTTCGACATCCTGCCCGCCGAGGTCAACGGCGTTCCCGGGCTGGTGGTCCGGGACGGCGACGGCGGACTGTCGGTCATGGCGTTCACGGTGGACGCCGGGCTGATCACCGCGATCGACCTCATCCGCAACCCGGACAAGCTCGCGAAGGTTCCGGAGCTGGGCTGAGACGGGCTTCGGCCGGACATCCGTCTCGCGGATGCCTCGGTGTGGTACCCGGAGGGCCCTTCAGGCGGGTCCCGCCGTCGGGCCCACCGGCCGTTGTGCCGGGTGATGGTGATCGGGTGATCGAAGCACGCGCTGACCAGCTCGGTCGTGAGGACCTCCGCCGCCGGTCCCGAGGCGAGCACCTGCCCCTCGCGCAGCAGCAGCGCGTGGCTGGTGCTGGTCGGGAGCTCCTCCAGGTGATGCGTGACGAGCACGGTCGTCAGGCCGGGACGGTCGGCGCGCAGCTGGTCGAGGCTCGCGAGCAGCCGCTCACGGGCGGCGACGTCCAGGCCCGTGGCGGGCTCGTCGAGGAGCAGCAGCGCCGGCACCGTCATCGTGACGCGGTCGAGCAGCGGCCGCCGCTCCCGGACCAGATCGATCTTGTCCGCGTTCAGCACGACCTCGGACACGGAACCTCCCGTTCGTGGGTATGAGAAGCGCGCGGGGTGTGCGGCGCGCGGGACGCGCGGAGGCCGGGATCGCCGGGACGGAGGCGTCGTGACGATCTTCAAGCTACCCGAGTGCCGCCGCCTGGTACGAGCGAGGCGTCCGGGCGGATACTGTGAGATCGGTGCCTCAGCGATCAGGGGAGGGACATGGAGGACATCGGCTTCATGTGCGCCCGGTGCGGCGGCGAGGTGCACGACGTGACGCACAACCGCGAGGGCTCGCTGGACGGCGTCGGCTACCGCCACAACCGGCGGGTGGAGCCGTGGGACCACGAGCTCGAACTCGCCGTCGGCGAGGCCGCCCAGCAGGACCACGTCTGCGACTTCTGCGGCGTGTCCGGACCGAGCTGGCTGTACTACCCCACACTCGACCCCGACGACACCGACATGTTCGAGGTCGAACTGGACACCACGCACCTGTCGGACGACGACACCGCTGTCGCCGTCCTCAACATGCTCTACCCCTGGTACGCGTGCGACACGTGCTCCGTCCTCGTCGCCGACCGCAACGTCGAACTCCTCATCGCCCGCGCCCTCGACCGCACCCCGGTCCCCGAGGACGGCCCCGTCGACGAGGAGACCGTCCGCGCCCGCCTCCAAGGCTCCCTCTCGGTCTTCTTCACCACCCGCCCAGGCCGCCCCCAGCCCTCTCGAGCTGTCTAGTTTTCCTCTCCTCTTCGGGCCTAGCGCGCCCCCACCTGCCCAACGAGCACAAAAGCCAAGCCACCCCACGCCCCGCAATCCCACCCAGAGGCAGGGTCAACGAAGCGAGCCACAAGACGAGCCAAAGCGAGACCCCACGGCCACCCCACGCGTAAACCGCATGGCCGCGCTCGCGTCCGGAAGCAGGTTCAAGCAGAGCGAGACCACAGGACGGGACGGTCGCGCGCACACCTCAGCCACCACCGCAACCCCGCAACAACCTCAATGGTTGCGATCGCGTCCGAAGGCAGGTTCGAGCGAAGCGAGAACCTGATCGCGCAGCGAGCCGCAAGGCGAGTCGGAGCGATGCAGCGATCGCCCGCAGTGCCCGACGATGGAGGGCCGCCAGGCCCGAAGGAGGAGGGCACTGCCATGAACACTGATACCCCGAGAGGATCGGTGTCGGTGGGGGTTATTAGGATCGATGCCGTTTTGTGGGGTGCGTGCGCACGGGGGCAAAAGTGATCATTGATAGGCGGTTTCACGGGCCCGAGGGGTCGGGGAACGGCGGATACGTCGCGGGGCGGCTCGCGGGGCGGGTGCCGATCGACACGGTGACGGTGACGCTGCGGCGGCCGCCGCCGCTGGAGACGGAACTGACCGTCACGGTGGAGGACGAGCGCGGGCACAGCGCGCGGCTCTGGGACGGGGAGCGGCTGATCGCCGAGGCGCTGGCGGGGGCGATCGTGGTGCCGCCCATCGCGCCCGTCCCGTTCGAGGAGGCCCTGGTCGCGGCGGAGAAGTACCGGGCCACGGAGAACCATCCGTTCCCCGGGTGCTTCGTGTGCGGGCCGGACCGGGCGCCCGGGGACGGGCTGCGGCTCGAACCGGGGCCCGTGGGCGAGGGCACCGTCGCCGCGCCGTGGGTGCCGGAGCGGACGCCCGAGCGGGAGCTGGTGTGGGCGGCGCTGGACTGCCCGGGCGGCTGGTCGTTCGACGTGGCCGGCCGGCCTGCGGTGCTCGGCACCATGACCGCGCAGGTCATGGACGTGCCGGAGGCGGGCGAGCAGTGCGTGGTGATGGGATTCGCACGCAGCCGGGAAGGCCGCAAGATGCACGCGGCGACGGCGCTGTACGGGGTGGAGGGCCGCCTGCTGGGGCGCGCCGAGCAGATCTGGATCGAGGTCGACCCCGCGTCGTTCGGCCGCTGAGGTCCCCGGGCGGCCGCCCGATTCCGACCGATGCGCGGAAATGTGTCGCCGGACACTGTGGACGCCGCCGGATCCGCTGTTCAATCTGAGCTTGCCGCGGAAACGGAGGCGGACTCATGCGCGGAGACGGGTTACTCATCCTCGGGCTGGTGGCCCTGGCGGTCTACATGGGCGTCCACTGGGAGCGGGCCCGCCGCGCCGCGTCGGACATGCACCTCGTCCGGCGGCGGGCGGCGACCCTCCGGCACACCGTGGCGAAGGAGCGCGGCCAGGTCATGCTGATCACGACGGTGGCGGGCCTGGCGCTCTTCCTGGCGATCAGGTACGGCGGCTGAGTCAGGGACCCGTGAAGAGCGAGTCGTCCCGGTCCACGCCGTTGAGGGGGCGGTTCTGGTTCGGGGGCGCGCCCGGGACGGGATGACCGCCGGTGTTCGAGCCCGGCGGCACCCCGTTGGGGGCGGGTGCCGCGTTCGGGACGGGCGCCCCGAGGGGGGCCGGCGCCCCGTTCGGCGCGGGGGCGCCGGCGGGGGGCGGGCCGGGCGGCGAGGCCGGGGCCGGGGCCGGGGCCTGCGTACCGGGCGGCAGGGGGACGCGCGGCGGGCCCTGCGGGGGCGTGGGCTGACCGCCGCCCGGCATCCGCCCGCCCGGCGGGAAGTTGGACGACAGCGTGCTGTGCGTGAACTGGTCGATCTGGCGGCGGGCGCGGTCGGCCTCGGCGCGGGCGGCGTCGCGCTCCTCGGCGAGGGCGGTGAGCGCGGCCTGCTGCTCGGCGACCGACTGGGACAGCTGCCGCAGCTGCACCGCCTGGTCGTTGATCTTGGTGCTGAGCTCGTCCCGCTCGGCCAGCGCGGCCTGGGCCTGCGCCTGGGCGGCGTCGCGCTCCTTGGCCGCCTCGTCGGCGCGCGCGTTGGCGCGGACGACCTCCGCCTCGGCCTCGGACTGGGCGCGCAGCGCGGTGGCGCGCTCGGCCTCGGCCTTGCTCGCGGCCTGCATCGCGCGCTGCCGCTGCGCCTCGGTGTCGCGCATGGCGTTGCGCAGGTCGTCGGCGCCCTGCTTGGCGACCGCGGCCTCGACGCGCTGCGACTCGGCGGCGCCCTCCGCCTCGGAGAGCTTGGCGTGCAGGCCGACGAGCTCGGCCCGCGCCGCCTCCAGCGCGGCGAGCAGCTCGGTCTCCCGGGCCGCGACCCGGTCGCGTTCGCTCTCGGCGGCGAGCTTGGCCGTCATCGCCTGCTGCGCGACCTGGTGCGCCTCCTCCCACGCCTGCTGGGCGGCGTCCCGCTTCGCGGTGGCGACCTTGGCCTCCTCGCGGTGGCGGGCGGCCTCCGCCTCGGCCGTCTCGGCGCGCTTGCGGGCCGAGGACGCCTCCTGCCAGGCCTCCTCCGCCTTGCGCTGGGACGCGTCCCGCTCGGTCTGCGCAATGGCGAGCTCGCGGGCGGCCTCGGCGCGCACCTCGGCGACGCGCCGCTCGACCCCGGCGACGCTCAGCTCGGCGGTCAACGAGTCGGCGAGCGCGTCGGCGGCCTTCTCCAGCCGCTCGACCATCTCCCACGCCGAGGCGACCTGCCCGGTGAGGCCGGGCGCGTCCCGGCCCCGGTCGCGGCGCTCGCGCGCCTCGCGGGCGCAGGCGCCCTCGTTGTCCTGGCAGTAGCGGATGGCGCGGGCGGCCCCGATCGGCTGCGGGACGGGGCGCCCGCAGTTGGCGCACGGCCAGACCGTCACCGGGTCGCCCATCCGGGCGACCGCCGTCTCGGTGGTCTCCGCTGAGCCCTCGGCGACCGCGCTCCCGGGAGCCGCGGCCGCCCCCGCGGGGCCGCTATTGTCGCGATCTTCGCTGTTAGGCATGGTATGAACCATACGCACTACTTCGAGTTGCTGCAGTGACTTGCGAGGTAGTTGTGGGGGCGACCATGTCGTGGCGGCGCGGAGAATCGGCCCGGATCACCGGCGGGCGAAGCGATCCGTGGCCTCGATGAGCCGGTCGCGCGTACCGGGTTCCGATCCGCCGTGGCCGGCGTCCTCGACGACGTGGAACTCCGCCTCGGGCCACGCCCGGTGCAGATCCCAGGCTTGGTCCAGAGGCGTCTTCATGTCGTAGCGCCCGTTGACGATCACGGCGGGGATGTGCCGGATGCGGTCGACGCCGGCGAGGAGGCCCCCTTCCGGGAGGAACCCGCCGTTGGCGATGTAGTGGTGCAGGATGCGGGCGAACGCAACGACGACCGCGTCGTCCAGGTCGGGGGACGGGACGGGCAGGAGGGTGTTCGCCGTGTCCTCCCACGCCAGCCAGGCGCAGGCGGCCGGGACGTGCACCGCCGGGTCAGGGACCAGGATGCGGCGCCCGTACGCGGCGACGAGGTCGCCCCGCTCCCCCTCCGGGATCGCGTCCCGGAACGCCGCCCATTCGGCCGGGAACAAGTGCGCCGCACCGCTGGGGGTGTATCCCCATGCCTCGTCCTGCGGGCGGACGAGGTAGATCCCCCTCAGCACCAACTCGGTGACCCGGTCGGGGTGCGCCTGCGCATAGGAGAGGGCCAGCGTGCTGCCCCAGCTCCCGCCGAACACGAGCCAGCGGTCGATGGACAGGTGCTCGCGCAGCCGCTCGATGTCGGCGACCAGGTGGGGAGTGGTGTTGTTCTCCAGCGAGACCGCCGGGTCGCCGGCGAACGGCAGGCTCCGGCCGCAGTTCCGCTGGTCGAACAGCACGATCCGGTACGCGGACGGGTCGAAGAACCGCCGGTTGCCGGGCAACAGCCCGCCGCCGGGCCCGCCGTGCAGGAAGACCGCGGGCTTGCCCTCGGGATTCCCGCACTCCTCCCAGTGGATCAGATTCCCGTCGCCGGTGTCGAGGAACCCGGACTCGTGCGGCTCGATCGGCGGGTAGAACTCCCGAAGCGTCATGTCCCTCTAATACCCGATATATGATCATGTTCTGGTCGGTATTACCCTCCGGGAATGAACAGGTGCACGCAGTGCGGGACCGAGGGCCTGGAGCCGGGGTTCATCGAGGACGCCGGAGACAACTCCCGCGGCTACGCCCGCTGGATCGCGGGGCCGCTGGAACGCGGCATCTTCGGCGGCGCGAAGCGCTTGGGGAAGCAGCGCTGGCAGATCGAGGCCTGGCGGTGCCCGAAGTGCGGGCATCTGGAGATGTTCGCCCGCCAGCCGGCCTGACCGGAGCGGTCCGGATCAGAGCTGCGCCATGGCCTTCCGGATGCGCTTGTCGGAGACGGGGTAGCGCGTGCCGAGCTGCTGGGCGAACAGGCTGACCCGGAGCTCCTCCAGCATCCAGCGGATCTGCCGGGCCGGCTCGTCCTCCCGGCGGGACGGGTGGAGGCGCCGCAGCGTCTGCTCGTACTCCTCCTTCAGCACGTCGACCTGATGGGCGAGCATCCGGTCGCGTCCGGGGTTCTCGGGGAGCTTGTCGAGCCTGATCTGCAGGGCGCGCAGGTAGCGGGGAAGGTCGTGCAGCCGGGCCCAGCCGGTCGCGGTGACGAACCCGGGACGGATCAGCGATTCGAGATGGCCGCGGATGTCGGTCAGCGCCGGGACGAGCGTGAGGCTCGTCGTGCCGCGCAGCCGCCGGTCGGCCTCGTGCGCCTCCGCGAGGATCCGCTCGACCAGCGCGACGATCTCGGCGGTCGCGTCGTGCAGGTCGGCGCGCACGCGGTCGTACAGGGCGCGGAATCCCGCCTCGTCCCAGGCGGGCCCGCCCGACTCGGCGATGAGCCGGTCGGCGGCGGCGGTGACGCAGTCGTCGAACAGCGCGGTGACGGACCCGTGCGGGTTGTGGCTCAGCGCGAGCTTGCCCTTGTTCGTCAGCCGGCCTTGGATGAGCTTCACCGGCGACGGCGCGTTCAGCAGGATCAGCCGCCGCGTGCCGAGCCACATGGCGCGGCGCTGCTCGGCCTCGGTCTCGTACATGCGGACCGCGACGGCGGTGCCCTCGTCGGTGAGCGCCGGATACGCCTTGACGTCGTACCCGGCCTGGTTGCGCTCGTAGGTGCGGGGCAGCTCACCGATCGTCCACTCGGTGAGGCCGGAGCGTTCGATGGTGGACGCCGCCTTGGACAAGGTACCGCGCACCTGGCCGGCGAGGCGGCGCTTCAGCGCGTCCAGGTCGGTGCCCTCGCCCAGGCTGCGTCCCTGGTCGTCCACGACCCGGAACGTGATGCGCAGGTGGGCGGGCAGGCGGGACGGGTCCCACGCCTCCCGGGCGACGGACGCGCTCGTCATCGCGGTCAGCTCGCGCTCCAGCGCGTCCAGGAGCGGCTCGCTGCGCGGCGCCACGCGGCCGAGGACCTTGCGGGCGTAGTCGGGGGCCGGAACGAAGTTGACGCGCAACTGCTTGGGCAGCGACCGGATCAGCTCGGTGACGAGCTCGGCGCGCAGGCCCGGCACCTGCCATTCGAAGCCGTCGGGCCGGACCTGGTTGAGGACCTGGACGGGGACGTGCACGGTGACGCCGTCGGCGTCGGTGCCCGGCTCGAACTGGTAGGTGAGGCGCAGGCGGAGCGCGCCCTGCTTCCACACGTCCGGGTAGTCCGCCTCGCTGACCCCGCCCGCGGTCTCGTTGATGAGCATCGACTTCTCGAAGCCGAGCAGGTCGGGATCCTCGTGCCGGGCCTTCTTCCACCAGGCGTCGAAGTGCCGGCCGGAGACGACGTCCTCGGGGATGCGCGCGTCGTAGAAGTCGAAGAGGGTCTCGTCGTCGACGAGGATGTCGCGGCGCCGGGCGCGGTGCTCCAGCTCCTCCACCTCGTCCAGCAGGTCGCGGTTGTCGTGGAAGAACCGGTGGCGGGTCTCCCAGTCGCCTTCGACAAGGGCGTGCCGGATGAACAGCTCGCGGGAGAGCACGGGGTCGATGCGCCCGTAGTTGACGCGGCGGTCGGCGACGATCGGCACCCCGTAGAGCGTGACCTTCTCGCGCGCCATGACGGCCGCCTGCTTCTTGGACCAGTGCGGCTCGCTGTAGCTGCGCTTCACCAGGTGCCCCGCGAGGGGCTCGACCCACTCCGGCTCGATCCTGGCGTTGATCCGTCCCCACAGCCGGGACGTCTCGACCAGCTCGGCGGACATCACCCAGCGCGGCGGCTTCTTGAACAGCGACGACCCGGGGAACACGGCGAACTTCGCGCCGCGGGCGCCGAGGTACTCGTGGCCGCGCCGCTGCTTGTCCTTCTTCTCGGTGTCCATGAGCCCGATGTGCGACAGCAGCCCGGCGAGCAGCGCGGTGTGGACGCGGTCGGGCGGCGCGTCGGCGGTGTTGATCGTGACGCCGAGCGACTTGGCGACCTGTTTGAGCTGGCCGTGCAGGTCCTGCCATTCGCGGACGCGCAGGAAGTGCAGGAACTCGTTCTTGCACATCCGGCGGAAGGCGCTGCCCGACAGCTCCTTCTGCTGCTCGCGCAGGTAGTTCCAGAGGTTCAGGTAGGCCAGGAAGTCGGACGTGGGGTCGGCGAACCGGCGGTGCTTGTCGTCGGCGGCCTGCTGGTGGTCGGCGGGACGCTCGCGCGGGTCCTGGATCGACAGCGCCGAGGCGATGACCAGCACCTCGCGGACGCAGCCGTTGCGGTCCGCCTCCAGAATCATGCGGCCGAGCCGCGGGTCGACGGGCAGCTGGGCGAGGCGGCGGCCGAGCGGGGTGAGGCGCTTGCGCGGGTCCTTCTCGGCCGGGTCGATGGCGCCCAGCTCGTGCAGGAGGTCGACGCCGGCCTTGACGTTGCGGCGGTCCGGCGGCTCGACGAACGGGAACGCGGCGATGTCGCCGAGCCCGAGCGAGGTCATCTGCAGGATGACGGAGGCGAGGTTCGTCCGCAGGATCTCCGGGTCGGTGAACTCGGGGCGGGACTCGAAGTCCTCCTCGGAGTACAGCCGGATGCACACGCCCTCGGACACGCGCCCGCAGCGTCCCTTGCGCTGGTTCGCCGACGCCTGCGAGACCGGCTCGATCGGGAGCCGCTGCACCTTCAGCCGGTGGCTGTAGCGGGAGATGCGCGCGGTGCCGGGGTCGACGACGTACTTGATGCCCGGCACGGTCAGCGACGTCTCCGCGACGTTGGTCGCGAGGACGACCCGCCGGCCGCGGTGCGGCTGGAACACCCGGTGCTGCTCGGCCGACGACAGGCGCGCGTACAGCGGCAGGATCTCGGTCGCCGACCCGCGCCGGGTGAAGTGCTTGGTGAGCGCGTCGGCGGTGTCGCGGATCTCCCGCTCGCCGCTGAGGAACACCAGGACGTCGCCGGGCGCCTCGCGGCCCAGCTCGTCCACCGCGTCGACGATCGCCTGGATCTGGTCGCGGTCGGGATCGGCGGACGGGTCGTCCGGGTCGGTGATCGGCCGGTACCGGACCTCCACCGGATACGTCCGGCCGGACACCTCCACGATCGGGGCGTCGCCGAAGTGCGCGGAGAACCGCTCCGGGTCGATGGTCGCCGAGGTGATGACGACCTTGAGGTCGGGGCGGCGGGGCAGGATCTCCTTGACGTAGCCGAGCAGGAAGTCGATGTTCAGGCTGCGCTCGTGCGCCTCGTCGATGATGAGGGTGTCGTACTGGCGGAGCAGCCGGTCGGTCTGGATCTCGGCGAGCAGGATGCCGTCCGTCATCAGCTTGACGAGCGTGTCGTCGCTGGACCGGTCGGTGAAGCGCACCTTGTAACCGACGGTGTCGCCGAGCTCGGTGCCGAGCTCCTCGGCGATGCGGTCGGCGACCGTCCGGGCGGCGAGCCGGCGCGGCTGGGTGTGCCCGATCGAGCCGCGCACGCCCCGGCCGAGCTCCAGGCAGATCTTGGGGATCTGGGTGGTCTTGCCGGAGCCCGTCTCACCGGCGACGATCACGACCTGGTGGTCGCGGATGGCGGCGAGCAGGTCGTCCTTCTTCTGCGCGACCGGCAGCTGCGCCGGGTAGGTGATCGCGGGCACGGCGCCGCGCCGCCGCTCGACGCGCCGCTCGGCGGCCTCGATGTCGGCGGTGATCTCCCCGGCGACCCTGGCCTGGCGCCGGGCGTCCCGCATCTTCTGGACGCCGTCGATCCGGCGGCGCAGCCGATGCTCGTCACGCAGCATCAACTGCGGCAGGCGCGCGCGCAGGTCGGCGAGCGGCGGTTTCACACTCGTCCCCATAGTCATCGTCAAGGATAGGGTCGCGGGCTCCCGGCCCACGCTCCCGCAAACCTTCCGACCGTAGCCGGATCGGCCGGTGGCGGGCGATCCATTTTCCCCGTGGTCACAACGTCCCCCGAAGCGGGCGCATTCCGCCCGTGACGGCCACCCATCGCACCGGACCGTTCACTCCAAGACACTGCGGCCGGCGGGGAGATCGTTCATGATGGGGAAACGTGGAGCACCCGACCGCCGCCGGCCGTTACCGGATCGACCGCCTTCTCGGCTCGGGGGGATTCGCCTCGGTGTGGCTCGGCCACGACCCCGAGCTCGACGCCCCCGTCGCGATCAAGATCCTGGCCGAGCACTGGACACTGCGGACCGACGTGCGCGACCGGTTCGTCCAGGAGGCGCGGCTGCTGCGCCGGGCCGACTCGCACCGGCTGGTGCAGGTCTTCGACATCGGGGAGATGCCGGACGGCCGCCCCTACTTCGTCATGACCTACGCCGACCGGGGCACCCTGGCGGAGCGGCTCGCGGGCGGGCCGCTCCCGCCGGACGAGGCGCTGCGCACCGCCCGGGAGATCTGCCTGGGCGTGCAGGAACTGCACGACCTCGGCGTCGTGCACCGCGACCTGAAGCCGTCCAACGTGCTGCTACGGTCGGCGCCCGGCGGTGGGGAGCGACTCATGATCTCCGACCTCGGCATCGCCCGGACCGAGGACCACCTGTCGAGCCTGACGCTGCCGGCCGGCTCGCCTGGGTACATGGCGCCCGAGCAGACGCAGGTCGACGGAGCCCCCGACCGGCGCGCCGACGTCTACGGCCTCGGCGCGCTCACCCACCACCTGCTGACCGGGGAGCCGCCCTCGGTCCCCGCGCGCCCGCCCGGCGACACCCTGCCCGCGATCCCGCCCGCCGTGAGCGCGGCCGTGCTCCGCGCACTGGAGCCCGACCGGGAACGGCGCTGGACGTCGGCGGCCGAGTTCGGCGAGGCCCTCGCGAGCGCCGCCGGCGACGTCGGCACCGATCCCCTTCCGAAGTCGCCTCCGGCACGTGCCGGACGCGCGGCCAGGCGGCCCAGGACCATGATCGCGGCGGCGGCCGGTGCCCTCGCCGTCGCGCTCGCGGCGACCGCCGCCGTCTGGGGGCTGTCGGGCGGGGACGGCGGCGGCACCGCGGCCGCGGACCGGCACGCGCGGTGGCTGCGCCCGGGATCGGACGTCCCGGCCCGGTACCGGGATCTGATCGTCCAGGCCGGGACGTGGTGCGAGATGCCCGGCCTGAGCCCGGCGCTGATCGCGGCGATGCTGAAGGCGGAGAGCGGCTTCGACCCGAACCTGGCGGACCCGGCGAAGGACGAGTACGGCATCGCCCGGTGGACGCCCCGCGTGCTGGTGTTCTGGCAGCCGGGCGGGCTCGACAACCCGGAGCCGAGGCCGGAGCAGATCACGCCGGAACTCTCGATCCCCGCGATGGGCCGGTTCCTGTGCTACTGGGGCAAGGACCTGAAGGGCGTGCCGGGCGATCCGGCGCTGAACCTCGCCGCCACCTACCGCAGCTCGTCGAAGACCGTCGTGAAGGCGGGCGGCGTCCCGGACCGGCTCAAGCCGTACACCGAGAAGGTGCGCCGGTACATGGCCGACTACCGGCCCCGCTGAGCCGCTGCGCGCGGCGAGGTCAGCCCGCGCCGTAGACGGGTTCGGGCGCGGGGGCCTTCGCCAGCAGGTCCGCGACGACGTCGCCGACCTCGGCGGGGTCCCAGCGGGCCCCCTTGTCGGCGGCCGGGCCGTGCCGGAAGGCGTCCATCACGCAGATCCTCCCGCCCTCCGCCTCGAAGACGCGCCCCGTGACGTCCCGCGACCCGGCGGAGCCGAGCCACACCACGAGCGGGGACACGTTCTCCGGCGCCATGGCGTCGAACTCGCCCCCGGCGGGCGCGGCCATCGTCTGCGCGAAGACCTCCTCGGTCATCCGGGTGCGGGCGGCGGGCGCGACCGCGTTGACGGTCACCCCGTACCGGCCGAGTTCGGCCGACGCGACGAGGGTGAGCCCGACGATGCCCGCCTTCGCCGCGGAGTAGTTGCCCTGGCCGACGCTGCCGAGCAGCCCGGCGCCGGACGAGGTGTTGACGACGCGGGCGTCCACGGCGCGGCCGGCCTTGCTCTCGGCCCGCCAGTGCCGACCGGCGTGCTTGAGCGGCAGGAAGTGGCCCTTGAGGTGCACGCGCATGACGGCGTCCCACTCGTCCTCGCCGAGGTTGACCAGCATGCGGTCGCGCAGGAACCCGGCGTTGTTGACCAGGGTGTCCAGCCGGCCGAACGCGTCGATCGCCGCGCCGACCAGCGAGGCGGCGCCCGCGTCGGTGGCGATGTCGGCGGTGTGCGCGACGGCCCGCCCGCCGAGCGCCTCGATCTCCCGGACGACGTCGTGCGCGGGGCCCGCGGAGGCGCCGCCGGTGCCGTCCCGGGCGACGCCGAGGTCGTTGACGACGACGCGGGCGCCCTGCCGGGCGAACTCTAGGGCGTGCGCGCGGCCGAGCCCGCGCCCGGCGCCGGTGACGGCGGCCACCCGGTCCTTGCAGATCATCACGACTCCTTCGGTGCCTGCGGCTGGTTGAGGGAGGGCTCGTTCACGGACGGCTTGTTCACGGTGGCGGCGTCCAGGAACGGCGGGCGCTCTCCCCCGCCGTGCACCTGCATGGACGAGCCGGTGACGTAGGACGCCAGGTCGGAGGCGAGGAACACGCAGGCGGTGCCGACCTCGTAGGGGTCGGCGAGGCGGCCGACCGGGACGGTCCGGCCGACCGCCGCGATGCCCTCCTCGTCCCCGTAATGGGACGACGACGCCTCCGTACGGACCATCCCGAGGACCAGCGTGTTGACCCGGATGTGCGGCGCCCACTCGATGGCCAGCGACTGGGTGAGGCTGTGCAGGCCCGCCTTGGCCGCGCCGTAGGCGGCGGTACCGGGCGACGGGCGCACCCCGCTGACGCTGCCGATGTTGACGATGGAGCCGCCGCCGCGGGCGAGGAGCTTCGGCCGCAGCGCCCGCGACATGATCAGCGGCGCGGTCAGGTTCAGCTCCATGATCTTGATGTGGGTGCGCAGACGGCCCTCGGCGAGCGGCACGTGCGGGCTCCCTCCCGCGTTGTTGACCAGGACGTCGACGTGGTCCAGACCGTCCGCGAAGTCCTGCACGGCGTCGGGGTCGCGGACGTCCAGCGGGACGAAGCGCGCGGCGCGCCCGCCCGCCTCCGGGACCTCCTCCGGCTCGCGGCGGGCGACGGCGATGACGTCGGCGCCCGCCTCCAGGAAGGCGCGGCTGATGCCGGCGCCGACCCCGCGCACGCCGCCGGTGACCACGGCGGTCCTGCCGCCCAGGTCGAGCGTCAGTGCCATGCCGCCTCCCCCTCCGGTGCCTCTGCTACCTTCTGTTCTAACAAATGTTTGGTGGAAAGGTAGCGCATGGGAGTCTCCACCACGACCCTGGACGGGGTCGCCGAGATCGTCGTGGACGCGCCGCCGGTGAACGCGCTGACCGTCGCGGGCTGGTACGACCTGGCCGGCGCCGTGCTCGCGGCGGGCCGCGATCCCGAGGTCGGGGCCGTGGTGCTCCGCGCCGAGGGCCGGGGCTTCAACGCGGGCGTCGACATCAAGGAGATGCAGAGCACCGGCGGCCACACCGCGCTGGTCGGCGCCAACCGCGGCTGCTTCGCGGCGTTCGCCGCCGTCTACGACTGCGAGGTCCCGGTCGTCGCCGCGGTGCACGGCTTCTGCCTCGGCGGCGGCGTCGGCCTGGCCGGCAACGCCGACATCGTGGTCGCCTCGCGGGACGCCTACTTCGGCCTGCCCGAGGTGGAGCGGGGAGCGCTCGGCGCCGCCACCCACCTGGCGCGGCTCGTCCCGCAGCACCTCATGCGCGCGATGGTCTACACGTGCCGCAACGTCACGGCGGAGGAACTGCACCACCACGGCTCGGTCCTGGAGGTCGTCCCGGCGGACGAGCTGCGCGCCAAGGCGATGGAGGTCGCCGCGACCATCGCCGCGAAGGACCGGTACGTGATCCGGCGCGCCAAGGAGTCGCTGAACGGCATCGACCCGGTCGACGTGAAGCGCAGCTACCGCTACGAGCAGGGCTTCACGTTCGAGCTGAACCTGGTCGGCGCCGGCGACGAGCACCGCGACGCCTTCGTCGCCAAGGGGGCGGAATGAGCAAGGTGCTGGCGGCCGACGACGTCGCCGCGTCGCTGGAGAGCGGCATGACGGTCGGGATCGGCGGCTGGGGCTCGCGGCGCAAGCCGATGGCCCTGGTCCGGGCGATCCTGCGCTCCCCCGTCACCGACCTCACGGTGGTCTCCTACGGCGGCCCGGACGTCGGCCTGCTGTGCGCGGCGGGCAAGGTCCGCCGGCTGGTCACCGCGTTCGTGACCATGGACTCGATCCCGCTGGAGCCGCACTTCCGGCAGGCGCGGCAGTCCGGGTCGATCGAGCTGACCGAGTACGACGAGGGCATGTTCATGTTCGGGCTGTACGCCGCGGCGCACCGGCTGCCGTTCCTGCCCACCCCGGTCGGGCTCGGCTCGGACGTGATGCGGGTCAACCCGGAGCTGAGGACGGTCCGGTCGCCGTACGAGGACGGCCAGGATCTCGTCGCCGTCCCCGCGCTGACGATGGACGTCGCGCTGGTGCACATGAACCGCGCCGACGTCCGGGGCAACGCCCAGTACCTCGGTCCCGACCCCTACATGGACGACCTGTTCGCGAAGGCGGCCGACCGGACCTACGTGTCGTGCGAGCGCCTGGTCGACACGGCCGACTTCGCCAAGGAGGGGCCGGTGCAGTCGCTGCTGATCAGCCGGTCGCAGGTGACCGGCGTGGTGGAGACGCCCAACGGGGCGCACTTCACCGACTGCGCGCCCGACTTCGGGCGGGACGAGAGGTTCCAGAAGCTCTACGCGCAGTCGGCGGCCGATCCCGAGAAGTGGGCGGAGTTCAGCGAACGCTTCCTGTCCGGTGACGAGGCCGCGTACCAGGACGCCGTCCGGGTCTGGCGGGAGGAGTCCCGATGAGCGCACCGACAGACAACGCGGCGAGGACCGACGCCACGAGGGCCGAGGTGTGCGCCGCCGCGTGCGCGGACCTGTTCCGCGGCGACGGGGAGATCGTCGCGGCGGCGGTGGCCGGGTTCGTCCCGATGCTCGGGTCCCGGCTGGCGCGGGCGACGTTCGCCCCCGACCTGCTGACGACCGACGGCGGCCCCGCGCTGAGCGCCGAGCCCGTCCCGCTCGGCGGGTCGGCCGGGACGGTCGAGGGCTGGCTGCCGTTCCGCGACCACCTGTGGCTCGTCCTCAACGGACGGCGGCACGTGGTGATGGGGCCGAGCCAGATCGACGCGCACGGCAACACCAACATCTCCTGCATCGGCGACTGGGAGCGGCCGTCCCGCCAGCTCCTCGGCGTGCGCGGCGGGCCGGGCAACACGCTGCTGAACACGACGAGCTACTGGGTGCCGAAGCACTCGGCGCGGGTGTTCACCGAGAAGGTCGACATGGTGAGCGGCATCGGCTGGGACCGCGGCGCGCACGAGATCCGCGCCGTGGTGACCAACCTGGCCGTCCTCGACTTCGACACCCCGGACCGGCGGATGCGGCTGCGCTCCGTCCACCCCGGCGTGAGCGTCGGCGAGGTGGTGTCGGCCACCGGCTTCGAGCTGGCGGCCCCCGACGAGGTGCCCGAGACGAGGCTGCCGGAGGGCGAAGAGCTGCGGATCATGCGCGAGGTCCTCGACCCGAAGGGCCTGCGCGAGAGAGAGGTCCCCTCCTGGTGACTCCTCCGCTCCCTGAAGGGAGCGGCTTCTCGCTAGGCCGCTTCCGCAGCGTCGCGAAGGACAAGCCCTGCCCTCAAGATGTTGATCGCCGCGTTCACGTCGGCGTGCGCGGTGTGCCCGCACGCCGTACACGCGAATGCGGTTTGGGTGACGCGGTTCTCCGCGGCGCAGTGCCCGCAGCGGGCACAGGTGCGGGAGGTGTTGCGGGGCTCAACTGCGACCAGCTCGCGACCGGCGCTTGCAGCCTTGTGCGCGAGGACTCGCAGGAACACCCCCCAACCAGCGTCCAGGATGCTCCGGTTCAATCCGGACTTGGCGGCGACGCCCCGGCCAGGCTGCCCGATCGTGCCGGACGCCGAGCGGGTCATGTTCGTGATCCGCAGGTCCTCATGCACGATTACGTCATAGGCGGCCACCAGCGCGTTGGCGGTCTTGTGTGCGTGGTCGAGGCGCTGGCGGCCGACCTTGGCGTGCAGCCCGGCGACGCGGGCGGCCGCCTTGCGCCGCCGCGCCGAGCCGCGCTTCTTGCGGGCCAGGTCGCGCTGCGCGTCCGCGAGACGATCGGCGGCCGCGGCCAGGTGGCGCGGGTTGGCCACGTGGGTGCCGTCGGAGGTGGTCACCAGGCAGGCCACGCCCATGTCGATCCCGGCGGCCGCGCCGGTGGCGGGCAGCTGCTCGGCGGGCACTTCGTCGCACGCCAGGACCACGAACCAGCGGCGGCCCTCGCGCTTGACGCTGATCGTCTTCACCCGGCCGCGCACAGGGCGGTGCTGGTGGACGCGGACGTGCCCGATGCCCTGCAACCGGACGAACGTGGCCGAGGGGTGCTCGGGCTGGGAGTCCCACCGGCAGCCGTCACCGTCCCTGGGCCAGGTGACGGTGTCGAACCAGCCCTTTCCCTTGAACCGGGGAAAGCCCGGCTTCTGCCCGGCCTTGAGGCGGCGGAAGAACGCGGCGAACGCCTTGTCCAGCCGCCGGAGGGTGGCCTGCTGGGAGCAGAACGACCAGCGGCCCTGCCCGCCGGGGTCGTCACCGCGGATGTGCTTGAGGTCGGCGGACTGGTCGCCGTACCTGATCGTCACGCCCGCCTTGCGGTAGGCGATGCGGCGGTGCTCCAGGGCGGCGTTGTACAGCTGCCGGTGCTCCTCCAGGCACGCCGCCAGGGCCCCAGCCTGCCGGGCGGTCGGGCGCAGCAGGAACTTGTACGCCCTACGCACGGCCACGCCCCTTGGACGGCCGCTCGTACTGCGTGTCGATGTAGCGCTGCACCGTCTCGGCCGACACCGCGCCGGCCGTGGCCACAAAGTACGAACGCGACCACAGCGTGGGCAGCCGGGAACGCAGGCGCGCGAACTCGGCGCGCAGGTGGCGGGAGGTGAAGCCCTTGAACTGGTTGGCCACATACGACGGCGAGTGCTTCGGGTGCGCCTTGACCAACAGATGCACGTGGTCGGGCATCACCTCAAGCGCCACGATCTGCCACCCGTGCTCGTCGGCCTTGGCGCGGATCAACTCCTCCAGGCGGTCCTTGACCCGGCCGCCCAGGACGGGGCGGCGGTACTTGGGGCACCACACGACGTGGTACCCCAGGTCATACGCCGCACCGGGAGAAGCGCGCACCCGACGAGTCACACGACCACTATACGGGCGTCGCCTATCTAACGAGTGTCGAAAGGTTGAGCCAGTGCGCACTTCGTGCTTGGTTCTGTCCCGCTGGCGCGGGCCAGTCCCTACCAGAACCCCGATTCACCCGTCACCTGAAGACGATGGTCCCCTCGGGAGGCTCTGATGGAGCAGGTGCTCGACACGCCGCTGACCCGCCTGGCGGGCGTGCGCCATCCGGTCGTCCAGACCGGCATGGGATGGGTGGCCGGGCCGCGCCTCGTCACGGCGGTGGCGAACGCGGGCGGCCTCGGGGTCCTCGCGTCCGCGACGATGACGCTCGACCAGCTCGCCGCCGCGATCCGCGAGGTGAAGGAGCGCACGGACGCGCCGTTCGGCGTCAACCTGCGGGCCGACGCCGGCGACGCGGGCGACCGCATCGACCTGCTCGTCAAGGAGGGTGTGAAGGTCGCCTCGTTCGCGCTCGCGCCGAAGAAGGAACTGATCGCCAAGCTCAAGGACGCCGGGGTCGTGGTGATCCCGTCGGTCGGCGCGCGGCGGCACGCGGAGAAGGTCGCGGGCTGGGGCGCCGACGCGGTGCTCGTCCAGGGCGGCGAGGGCGGCGGCCACACCGGCGCCGTCGCCACCACATTGCTGCTGCCGCAGGTGGTGGACGCCGTCGACATCCCGGTCATCGCCGCCGGGGGGTTCTTCGACGGCCGCGGCCTGGCCGCCGCGCTCGCGTACGGGGCGGCGGGCGTCGCGATGGGCACCCGGTTCCTGCTGACGTCCGACAGCTCGGTGCCGGAGGCCGTCAAGCGGGTCTACCTCGACAGCGGCGAGACCGTGGTGACGCGGCAGGTGGACGGCATGCCGCACCGGGTGCTGCGCAGCGGGCTGGTCGACGCGCTGGAGTCGTCCGGCCGCGTCGGCGGGCTGCTGCGGGTGGTGCGCAACGGCGCCCGGTTCAAGCGGCTGTCCGGCATGTCGTGGCGCGAGATGATCGCCGACGGCCGGGCGATGAAGCACGGCAAGGACCTGTCGTGGTCGCAGGTCCTGATGGCCGCCAACACCCCCATGCTGCTGAAGGCGGCCATGGTGGACGGCCGTCCCGACCTCGGCGTGATGGCGTCCGGGCAGGTGGTCGGCGTCATCGACGACCTGCCCACCTGCGCGGAGCTGATCGACGGGATCATGAAGGGGGCGGCGGAGGCGATCGCCGCCCAGCAGGCACTGCTGGCGCGCTAGTACTACATAGCTAGACCTGGATGACCTGCAGGCGTAGGCGCCGCCTGAAGTGGTGCCTACGGGCTTCGGCTTGATGGCTCCGGCGGATGTTGGACCAGTAAAGGCCCAGCTCAATGGTGTGATCGTCTTTGTCGGTCAGGTTGAACAGGTGCCGGATCTCGCCGAGGGACAAAGGGATCGGGCGCTGGCCTTGCCGCTGAGACGCCCGTCCCGGGTTTCGTGGTGGTTGCTGCCGGTTCGCCCGTCGTGCACTGCCGGTCGCCGTCGGTTGTCCACAGGGGGTGGGTCCCCTTTTTAGCGGTATGGCGGAGCACGGCGAGAAAGGTCATGCCGAGCATCGCCAGGGTGATGTGGCGGTACCACGCCTGGTAGAGCCGGAACTGATATTGCGCCAACCCCGCTTCCTGCTTGGCGGCCTCGAAACATTCCTCGATTGGCCAGCGGGTGCCGATGACCCGGACCAGCTCGGACAGTGCATCCCCGCGCGGGTTGTGACAATGAAAGTATGCGAGTTCGCCATCGTTGATGTTTCGTCGGAACACGTACTGGTGTTCGGAAACCGGTGCATCGATCACGGCCCAGTCGTAGACCCGGAAGCCTTTGGATCCGATTCCGCAGGCCCGGCGCTGCCAGTCGTGGGGTTTCAGTCGTGCGGCGACGGCCTCGACAATGGCGGGATCGTTCGTCGCCGAGGAGACACTTCCGGTGGTGACGGTGGTGTTCTTGGGGACGGCCATGCAGTAGGCGATCTGTCGTTCTTCCAGATGGCGGCGCAGTTTGTGGTTTTGGCCGAACTCCTCGTCCGCGGCGAACCACGCGAACGGCACCCCCGCCTCCAACGTACGGTCGATCATGGCCTGGACCTGCTGCGGACGGGTTGCGAACGTCAGGTGCTCGGGGACGCCGGCCTCGGCGCGCCGCTCGGGGTCGGCGCACCAGGAGCGTTCGGGCATATAGAGTTCCCGGTCGATGAGCACTCGGTCCCCGGTCGTGTTGGCGTAGGCCAGGAACGTTCCGATCTGGCAGTTGTCGACCCGCCCGAGAGTCCCCGAGTATTGCCGCTGCACCCCGGCCGACTTCTTCCCCTTCTTAGCGAACCCTGTCGGATCGGCGATCAGCACCGCCTGCGGATCAGCGAAATACTCCATCGCGTAGGCCCGCACATCGTCGCGCAACCCATCGGCATCCCAGGCCGTCAGATTGATGAAACGCTGGATCGCCGTCGGCCTGCGCTCCCCGGTGAACTCTGAAATCGTCCACGAATTCTTCCGCGCCAGCGGAGCCAGCAGCCCCCGCAGGTACTGCCGGAAATGCTCGCGCGACTCCGTCCGGTACCACCGCCCCTCGAACCGGGCGCACAGCGTCTCGAACTCGGTCTTCCAGGCATCCAGGTCAGCGGGTGTCACCGCACCGTCGATTTTGCAAGGGTCAGGCATACGGATACGGCTACACCCACCCAGCTTGATCACGCAGGGAGATTGTTCGATCGCCTACCGAGATCTAGGCATGTAGTACTAGGCGCCGCCCGCGCCGAGGCCGCGCAGCACGGCCTCGGCGCGGGTCCTTCATCGCGAGGCCGAGTCCGTCACCTTGAGGACGAGCTTGCCCGTCGTGGTGCCCGACTCGATGCGCTCGTGCGCCTCGGCGGCCCGTTCCAGGGGCAGTTCCTCCACCTGGACCCGCAGGTCGCCCGAGGCCGCCGCGGCGACCGCACGGCGCAGGGCGCGTCCCGTCTCGGCCGGTGCGAGCCCTGCGAACACCGCGAGGTTGAACCCGGACACGGTCTTGTTGGTGAACCACAGCTCGTTCGCCGGGATCCCCACGTCGTCCGCCCCGGACGCGTTGCCCATCACGACCATCCGACCCGTCGGGGCGAGGGCGTCCAGGCTCGCGCGGCGAGCGGGGCCGCCGACCATGTCCACGACGATGTCGAACCCGCGCCCGCCGGTCAGGGCGGCGACCTCGCCGGGCAGGTCGTCGCGGAGCACGACGTCGTCGTAGCCGAACCCGCGCGCGGTCTCGATCTTGGCGGGGCCGCCCACCGTGCCGGCCACCCGGCCCGCGCCGAGCAGGCGCGCCGCCTGGCCGAGCTGACTGCCCACGCCCCCGGCCGCGGCGTGCACCAGCACGGTCTCGCCGGGCTCGATGCGCGCGATCCGATCCAGGACGAGAAACGCGGTGGTGCTGTTGGACGGGACGGCCGCGGCGAGGTCCAGTCCGAGCCCCGGACCGTCGAGCGGCACGACCAGGTCGGTCGAGGTCACCGCGACCTCGGCGTAGCCGCCGCTGTCCACGACCGTCAACGCGGCGACGGGCTCGCCCACGCGGAACCCCTCGACGTCCGGCCCCACCGCGCGGACGTGCCCGGACACCTCGATGCCCGGAACGAACGGCAGCGGCACGTCCGCGACACCCTGCCGGTAGAGGATTTCAGCGAAGTTCGCCCCCGCGTACGCGACGTCGATGGAAACCTGGCCGGGCCCCGGCTCGGGGACGTCCACCTCGGCCTGACGCAGCACGTCCGCACCGCCGAACTCGGGGATCGTGACGGCCCGCATCAGTACCGCCCTCCGACGGCCGCGGGGACGCCGTCCAGCTCCGCCAGGTCGGCGGCGGTGAGCTCCAGGTCGGCCGCGCCGGCGTTGTCGCGCAGGTACCGCCGCTTCTTGGTTCCGGGAATCGGGATGACGTGCTCGCCCTGCGCGAGCGTCCAGGCGATGGCGACCTGCGCCGGGGTCGCGCCGTGGCGCGCCGCGACCGCCTTGACCATGTCGACGATGCGCAGGTTGGCCTTCAGCGCGTCCTCCTGGAAGCGGGGGTTGCCGCCGCGGTAGTCGGTGTCCTCGAAGTCGGCGGTGGTGACCGTCCCGGTGAGGAAGCCGCGGCCGAGCGGCGAGTACGGCACGAAGGCGACGCCGTTGGCGGCGCACCAGCCGACCACGTCGCCCGGTCCCTCCCCCTGCGCGTCGCCCGGGAGGACGCCGGCGGTCCCGCCGGGCGCGCCCAGCGCGTCACGCGTCCACAGCGACAGCTCCGACTGGATCGCCGCCACCGGATGGATCGCGTGCGCCTCGGCCGCCTGCGCGACGCTGACCTCCGAGAGGCCCAGCCTGCGGACCTTGCCCTCGGTGACCAGTTCCGCCATCGCGCCCCAGGTGTCGGCGAGCGGCACCTCCGGGTCGACGCGGTGCAGGTAGTACAGGTCGATCACGTCGGTGCCGAGCCGGCGCAGGCTGTCCTCCGCGGACGCCTTGACGTGCTCCGGCGTGCCCTTCCGGGCCATCTTCCAGGGGACGATCGACTCCACGACCAGGCCGGTCTTCGTGGCCACGACCGCCTCGTCCCGGCGTCCGGCCAGCGCCCGCCCGACGAGGGACTCGTTGTGGCCGTCGCCGTAGGGCTGCGCGGTGTCGAGGAAGGTCACACCGAGGTCGAGCGCCTCGCGGATCACGGCGACGGACTTGTCGTCGTCCCGCTCCGACTCGGAGTAGGCGAAGCTCATCCCCATGCAGCCGAGCCCCACGGCGCCCACTTGCGTCCCGGCGAAATCACGCGTCTTCATAACGCCCTCTCGTGGTTCGGTTTCCGAGGACGATCGTGCGGGACGGCCGCGAACCGAGACAGACTCGGCTGATCCTGGGTGTGGCACCACCACCCTGTGGCGGGCCACGGTTCGGCCGGCGGTCAGCTGGCGGCGGCGAGGCCGCGGCGGGCCATCAGCTTCTCCAGCCGCTCCTGCGTGCCGGTGCCCGGACGCGGGTTGTACAGCACCAGGTGCTGGCCCGGCCGGTCGGCCAGCGGCAGGAGCGTGGCCTCGAAGATCAGCTCACCGGCGTCCGGATGCCTGATCCCCTTGACGGCCTGCGCGCCCGCGCTGACCTCGTGGCGCGGCCACAGCTCCGCGAACTCCGGGCTGGCCGCCAGCATGTCCGCGACGAGCCGGTCGAACTCGGGGTCGTCAGGGTAGCGGGCGACGTCGGCGCGGAACCGTGCGACGACGTCGGGCGCCGCCTCGGCCCAGTGCGTGAGCATCGACCGGTACCGGACGTTCGTGAAGTACGAGACCAGGCAGTTGTGGTCGGTGTCGCCGTAGCCGAACACCTCGCGGGCCGCGTCGTTGATCGCGCCGAAGTTCCAGTGCCGGTCGCGGACGTACGCCGGGCGCGGCGACCAGGCGTCCAGCACCCGCCGCAGCTCCGGCGTGATCGGGACGGCCGGGCCCACCTCGGCCTGCGGCGGGTTCAGCCCGGCCAGCAGGTACAGGTGCTCGCGCTCGGCGCCGTCCAGCCGCAGCGCGCGGACGATCGCGTCGAGGACGTCCCCGGACACCTTGATGTCGCGGCCCTGCTCCAGCCACGTGTACCAGGACACCCCGACCCCGGCGAGCACGGCCACCTCCTCGCGGCGCAGCCCCGGCGTCCGCCGCCGGCCGCCGTCGGGCATGCCGACGTCGGCGGGCGTGAGACGGGCGCGCCGGGTGCGCAGGAAGTCGCGCAGTTCCTCGCGACGGCGGCCGGGCGTGGAGGCGGGTGTCGGGCTGGCCATGACGCCACGATAACCCGCGTCAGCAACGGCGGATCGTGAGGCTCTTCTGGTCGCTGGTCGGCGAGTACACCCTCACCGTGACCACATGGCTGCTTCCCGACCCCCAGGGCCGGTACCCCGACTCGCTCAGATCGGGGCGTCCGGGCTGGTTGCTGACCGACGTCACGTTCGAGCCGTCGATCTCGACGTCGTAGTCGAAGGTGCCCGGCCCCTTGAGCGTGATCGCGGTGTAGATGCTGCCACCGAAGCGGCTGGCGTCGTAGCGGCCGCTGATGGAGATCATCGACGTGCCGCCGCTGACCATCGGGCAGGTGCCACCGCCTCCTCCACCGCCTCCGCCACCTCCGCCGCCGGTCCCGCCGCTCCCACCGGTCCCTCCGCCGCCCGAACCGGAGCCGGGCCGCTTCCGGCCGGGCTCGCCGGCGCCCGGCGTCGTGCTCGACCTCGCGCCGTGGCCGTCCTTCCCCTTGCCGGACGACCGCGTCGGCACCGGCCGCCGCCCGGTCGCCCGGTTGCCGGGGGCGGCGGAGCCCCGCGCGCCGGCCGCGGAGGCGTCCGGGCCGTTGCCGTCGCGCGACGAGGCGCCGGACGACTCCGGCCAGAAGATCACCGCGGCGATCACGGCCGCGAGCACCGGCACCGCCAGCGCGCCGGCACCGGCCAGCAGGAGGCCCCGGCTCATCGTGGACCGCTGCCTGCCCGGCACGGAACCCGGCATCGGCGGCGCCGCGAAGGCGCGCGCGGGCCCGGATCCCGGCTGTGTGGCGGGAGGCGGCCCCGGCGGGCCGGTGGCCGGGCCGGACGATGGAACGGGCTGCCGCGGTCCCGGCGCCGGTGCGGGAGCCGTCGGCGCCTCGACGGCAGCGGGACGCTCGGGCCCCGTCTGACCCGACCGGCCGCTGATCAGGCGCAGCAGCACGTCCTGCATGGCGGGCCGCCGGTCCGGGCTCTTGGCGAAGCAGGAGAGCACGACCGATCGCAGCGGCTCGGCCAGATCACCGAGATCGGGGTCGCCGCCCAGCACCCGCTTCATGATCGCCGGGAAGCTGTCCGCGCCGAAGGGCGGCCTGCCGGTGGCGGCGAAGACGACGACGCTCGCCCAGGCGAAGGCGTCGGCGGGCGGGCCGATCGGGCCCGCCTCGAACTGCTCGGGGGCCATGTACGCCGGGGTCCCGATGATGCTGCTCGTCACCGTCAGCGGCGCCTCGGCGTCACGCGCGATGCCGAAGTCGATCACCCGGGGCCCGTCCGGGCCGAGCAGCACGTTGGACGGCTTGAAGTCGCGGTGCACGATGCCCGCGTCGTGGATTGCCGCCAGCGCCGTCGCGGTCGCGACCGCGAGCCGCTGGACCGCGGCCGTCCCGTCGCGCGGCCCGGCCTCCTGGAGCGACGGACCCTCGACGTACTCGGTGACGATGTAGGGCCGCGGTCCGTCCAGCGAGGCGTCGAGGACCTGGGCGATGCAGAACGGGTCCACCTGCCGCGCGGCGGCGATCTCCTTGACGAACCGCTCGCGCACGCGGGGGACGGCGGCGAGCTCCTCGCGCAGCAGCTTGACCGCGACGGGCGTGCCGTCCGCCGCGTAGCCGAGGTAGACCACGCCCTGGCCACCGGCGCCGAGCCGGCCTTCCAGCCGGTAGGGCCCGGCTTGTCGCGGATCCTCTGGGTGCAGCGGTCCGGATGCCGGCATCGGCGACGACTCCCCCATGATCATGAAAAAGCAGAGTCCGCACTCTAATGCACCCTCCGGCGGCCGTCATCCCGGAGCGCTGATCCCCGTTGACTCCGCGTGGACGTCCCGCCGCGTCCCGGCGGGTCAGCCGACGGCGCCGGCGGCGCGGAGGGCTTCGATGGCGGCGTCGTCGCGGCCGAGTTCGCGCAGGACGGCGTCGGTGTGCTCACCGAGGGCCGGGACCGGGTCCATGCGGGGCTCGGCGTCCGCGAAGGTGATCGGCGGGAGGAGCGCACGGATCCCGCCGGCCGGGGAGCCCACCTCGCGCCAGCGGCCCCTCTCGGCGAGCTGCGGGTGGGCGATGAGGCCGCGCGCGTCGTTCAGGGACGCGTTCGGGACGCCCGCCTCGTCGAGCCGCCGCAGCAGTTCCTCCCGCCCCGTGCGGGACGTGACGCCGGCGACGATCGCGTCCACCTTCGCCCGGTTGCGGACCCGCGCCTGGTTCGTCGCGTACTCGGGATCGGTGACCAGGTCCGGGCGGTCCAGCACGCCGGCCGCCAGGGCGGCCCAGCCGCGGTCGTTCTGGACGCCGATCACGACGTCCACGCCGTCGGCGGTCGGGTAGGCGTCGTAGGGGGCGATCACGGGGTGGCTCAGCCGGGTGCGCGGCGGCGGGGACCCGGTGTAGAGCGTCGTGTACATCGCCTGGCCCATCCACTCGGCGACCGCGTCGAACATGGTGATCTCGATCGACGCGCCCTCGCCGGTGGTGCCGCGCCGGACGAGCGCGGCCAGCGTGCCGGAGAACGCGTACATGCCCGCGGCGATGTCGGCCAGCGGCGATCCCGCCTTCACCGGCGTCTCCGGGGTGCCGGTGACCGAGATCAGCCCCGCCTCGGCCTGGACGAGCATGTCGTAGGCGCGCTTGTCGCGGTACGGCCCGCGCGCCCCGTATCCGGACATGTCCACCACGATCAGCCGGGGGTCGCGGGCCCGCAGCTCGTCCGCGCCGAACCCGAGCCGGGCCGCGGAGCCGGGGGCGAGGTTCTGCAGGAACACGTCGGCGCCCGCGACCAGCTCGGCGAGGATCGCGCGGCCCTCGTCCCGCTTGAGGTCCAGCGCGACCGACTCCTTGGACCGGTTGAGCCAGGCGAAGTGCGTGCCGAGCCCGCCCCGCACGCCGCTGTCGTAGGCGCGGGCGAAGTCGCCGCCGTCCACCCGCTCCACCTTGATCACGCGGGCGCCGTGGTCGGCGAGGTTCCGTGTCGCGAACGGTGCCGCCACCGCCTGCTCCAGCGCCACCACGGTGACGCCCGCCAGCGGAGGCCCTCCGGCGGCCGGTGCCCCCCGCTCCGCCGCGGTCATCGGCCCTCCTCCAGCAGGCGGCGGCCAATGATCATTTTCTGGATGTCGGCGGTGCCCTCGCCGATCAGGAGCATGGGCGCCTCGCGGTAGAGGCGCTCGATCTCGTACTCCGTGGAGTAGGCGTAGCCGCCGTGGATGCGGAAGGCGTCCTCCACGACCTCCTTGCAGTACTCGCTGGCGAGGTACTTGGCCATGCCGGCCTCGAGGTCGTTGCGCTCGCCGGAGTCCTTGCGGCGCGCCGCCATCACCATCATCTGGTGCGCGGCCTCGACCTTGGTCGCCATCTCCGCCAGGCGGAACAGGACGGCCTGGTGCTCGGCGATGGGGCGGCCGAACGTCTCGCGCTGCCGCGCGTAGCCGAGCGCCAGCTCGTAGGCCCGCCGCGCCACCCCGCAGCCCCGCGCGGCCACGTTGACGCGGCCGACCTCGACGCCGTCCATCATCTGGTAGAAGCCGCGGCCCGGCGTCCCGCCGAGGACCCGCGCGGACGGGATCCGATACCCGTCGAAGATCAGCTCGGTGGTGTCGACGCCCTTGTAGCCCATCTTCTCGATCTTGCCGGGGACGGTGAGGCCGGGCGCGACCTCCCCGAAGCCGGGCGTCTTGTCGACGAGGAACGTCGTCATGCCGCGGTGGCCGGCCTCGGGATCGGTCTTGACCAGGACGGCGACCAGGTTGGCGGAGCCCCCGTTCGTCAGCCACATCTTCTGGCCGGTGATGACGTGGTCGTCGCCGTCCGGGAAGGCGCGGGTCGTGATGGCCGAGACGTCCGAGCCGCAGCCGGGCTCCGACATCGAGAACGCGCCGCGGATCTCCCCGGTGGCCATCCTCGGCAGGTAGTGCGCCCGCTGCTCCGGCGTCCCGTGGTGGGCGATCATCCAGGCGACGATGAAGTGGGTGTTGACGATGCCGGACACGCTCATCCAGCCCCGCGACAGCTCCTCCACGACCAGCGCGTACGTCAGCAGCGACGCGCCGAGCCCGCCGTGCTCCTCGCCGATCGTCAGGCCGAAGAGCCCGAGGTCCTTCATGCCGTCCACGATCGCCTGCGGGTACTCGTCCGCGTGCTCCAGCCGGGTCGCGACGGGCAGGATCTCCCTGTCGACGAAGGACCGGACGGTCGCGATGATCTCCTGTTGCTCGTCGGACAGCCCGTAGGTCTGCTGCAGCCTGCTCACGTTCCTGCCTCCCCCTAGCGGCCCTCGAAACGCGGCGTGCGGCGCTCGGCGAACGCGGCACGTCCCTCGGCGAAGTCGGCGCTGCCGAACAGGGCGGTCTGCTCCTCGCGCTCGGCCTCCAGCAGTTGCTCCAGGCCGTGGTCGGTGCGGGCCAGCAGCCGCTTGGCCGCGGCGACCGACAGCGGGGCGAGGGCGGCGGCCTCGGCGGCGCGTTCCAGGGCGGCGCCGAGTGCCGTACCCGGCGGGGCGAGCGAGTCGGCGAGGCCGATCTCGAAGGCGCGGGAGGCGGGCACGGTCCGGCCGAACACGAGCATCTCCTTCGCGCGGCCCATGCCGACGCGCCGCGGGAGCGTCCAGAGCAGGCCGCCGTCGGCGACCAGGCCGACCTTGCCGAACGCGGCGACGAACCGGGCGTCCTCGGCGGCGACCACGTGGTCGCAGGCGGCGGCGAGGGACACGCCGAGCCCCGCGGCGGCGCCCTCGACGGCCGCGATCACGGGGGTCCCGCAGGTGGCGATGAGCCGGACGGCCCGGTGCACGGGCGCGAGCCGGGCGCGGACGGCGTCGGGACCGGCGCCCTCCATCGACCGGACGTCGCCGCCCGCGGAGAACGTCCCGCCCGCGCCCGTCAGCACGATCGCCCGGACGTCCGGGTCGCCGGCGGCACGCTCCAGCTCGTCCAGGAGCCGCTCGCGCATCGGGACGTCGATCGCGTTGCGGGCCCCGGGCCGGTTCAGCGTGATGACCCGTGCGGCCCCGTGGTCCTCGGCGGTGACCACGGGTTCCCGCGCCGCTGCGGAGTCCCGGTCGTCCATGCACCCTCCAGGAAATTTTTTATACGATATGTGAGGCGGCGTCGACGGTGGAAGTGGGGGGCCGGCGCCCTCAGCCCGGCTGGTCCTTCCAGAAGCCCTGCCCCTCCAGGTGCACGACGAGCAGGGTGCCCGCGTGCCGGATGTGGGCGCGCATGGCCTGCCGCGCGCCCTCGGCGTCCCCGGCGCGCAGCGCGGCGAGCACGAGATGGTGGTCGTCGACCGACGCCTGCGTCCAGCCCTCGATGCTGGAGTAGAACCGGCGCGGGGCGTACCGCACCACCAGCCGCAGCAGCCACGCCGTCTTCGGCGACCCGGCGCACAGGTTGATCACCCGGTGGAACTCGTGGTTGGCGCGCTCGATGGCCGCGGAGTCGCGGGCCTCGGACGCCTCCTCCAGCTGCGCCTGCGTCCGGTCGAGCGTCGCCAGCTCCGCCTCGGTGATCTTCCCGGCGGCGCGGGCGGCCAGCTCGCCGGCGAAGTACGCCTGCGCCTCGAACAGGTCCTGGACGTCCTGGCGGGTCAGCGGCGCCGGCATGAACCCGCGCCGCGGCTCCAGCGTGACGAAGCCCTCGCCGCGCAGCGACAGCAGCGCCTCCCGGACGGGGGTGACGCTGATCCCGAGGTCGTCGGCGACCCGCTCCAGACGGAGGAACTCCCCGTGCCTGACCTGGCCCGACATGATGAGCTCGCGGACATAGTCGGCCACCTCG
Organism: Actinomadura sp. B10D3; assembly: GCF_039871695.1. Classification (NCBI taxonomy): domain Bacteria; kingdom Bacillati; phylum Actinomycetota; class Actinomycetes; order Streptosporangiales; family Thermomonosporaceae; genus Actinomadura; species Actinomadura sp. B10D3. The sequence goes on along the minus strand of NZ_JBDPLY010000027.1, from coordinate 25,598 downwards.
TCGCTCAGCTGGCGGCGCCTGCCGAGGGCCTGGCCACCGGAAATCGCCACATTCATCGTCTCCCTGCGCGGTGGGGCGCCCGATTATCGGCGGGCGCCGGTCCGCGTCCTTCGACAGCCCGGTATTTTCATATCAAATATATGAGGCAGCGACCGGGAGGAGAACGGCCGTGGTCACGCTCAGCGACGAGGAACGCGCCATCGTCGAGGTCGTCGCGGACTTCGTCGACCGGGAGGTCCGGCCGGCCGCCCGGGAGCTGGAACACGCGGGCGCCTATCCCGCGCGGCTGATCGACCGCATGAAGGAACTCGGCGTCTTCGGCCTCGCCGTCCCCGAGCCGTACGGCGACGTCGGCGTCTCCAAGGCCTGCTACGCGCTCGTCACCGAGGAGCTGGCGCGGGGCTGGATGACCCTCGCCGGCGCGTTCGGCGGGCACACGGTCGTCTCGCACCTGCTCGCGGTGTTCGGCACCGAGGAGCAGAAGGCCCGCTACCTGCCGCGGATGGCGACCGGCGAGCTGCGCGCCACGATGGCGCTCACCGAGCCGTCCGGCGGCTCCGACCTCCAGGCGATGAGGACGGTCGCGCGGCGGGACGGCGGCCGGTACGTCGTCGACGGCGCCAAGATGTGGATCACCAACGCGCGCAGGTCCGGCCTGATCGCGCTGATGTGCAAGACCGACCCGACCGCATCGCCGCGCCACCGGGGCATCAGCATCCTGCTGGTCGAGCACGGTCCCGGGCTGACCGTCTCCCGCGACCTGCCGAAGCTCGGCTACAAAGGCGTGGAGAGCTGCGAGCTGTCCTTCGAGGGCTACGAGGCGCCGCTGGACGCGGTCCTCGGCGGCGAGGAGGGCCGCGGCTTCGTCCAGATGATGCGCGGCCTCGAAGTGGGACGGATCCAGGTCGCGGCGCGCGCCCTGGGCGTCGGACGCGCCGCGCTGGAGGACTCCCTGCGCTACGCCCAGGAGCGCGAGGCGTTCGGCAAGCCGATCTGGCAGCACCAGTCCATCGGCAACTACCTCGCCGACATGGCCACCCGGCTCCAGGCGGCGCGGCTGCTGACCCTCGACGCCGCCGAGCGGCTGGACGCGGGCGAGCGCTGCGACATGGAGGCGGGCATGGCCAAGCTGTACGCGTCCGAGGCGGCGATGCAGACCGCGCTGGACGCGGTCCGCATCCACGGCGCCGCCGGGTACTCCACCGAGTTCGACGTCGAGCGCTACTTCCGCGACGCCCCGCTCATGATCGTCGGCGAGGGGACGAACGAGATCCAGCGCAACGTGATCGTCCGGCAGCTCGTCGAGCGCCACCGGATCTAGGGCGCGGCGGCGGGGTCCTCCCCGGCCCGGATCCAGTCGAACGTGCGCTCCACGGCGCGCTTCCAGTTGTCGTACTCGGCGGCGCGCCGCCCCGGCTCCATCGCGGGGACCCACCGGGCGGCGCGGTGCCAGTTGCGCCGCAGCCCCTCCAGCCCGGCCCAGTAGCCGACGGCGAGCCCGGCGGCGTACGCGGCGCCGAGCGACACCGTCTCGACCACCATCGGGCGCGCCACCGGGACGTTCAGCACGTCGGCGACCATCTGCATGACCAGGTTGTCCGACGTCATGCCGCCGTCGGCCTTGAGCTCCTTCAGGCTGAGCCCGGAGTCGGCGTTCATCGCGTCCACGACCTCGCGGGTCTGCCAGCCCGTCGCCTCCAGCACGGCCCGCGCCAGGTGCCCCTTGGTGATGTAGGACGTGAGGCCGACGATGATGCCGCGGGCCTCGCTGCGCCAGTGCGGCGCGAACAGCCCGGAGAACGCCGGGACGATGTAGCAGCCGCCGTTGTCGTCGACCGACCGGGCCAGCGTCTCGATCTCCGGCGCGGTGGTGATCAGCCCGAGGCCGTCCCGGAACCACTGGACGAGCGCGCCGGTGATCGCGATCGAGCCCTCCAGCGCGTACACGGCCGGGTCGTCGCCGATCTTGTAGCCGACGGTGGTGAGCAGCCCGTTGTCCGACTTGACCGGCGTGGTGCCGGTGTTCATCAGCAGGAAGGCGCCCGTCCCGTAGGTGCACTTGGTCTCGCCCGGGGAGAAGCATGTCTGGCCGAACAGCGCGGCCTGCTGGTCGCCGAGGGCCGCGCCGACGCGCACCCCCGGGAACACGCGGCGGGCCGTCCCGTAGGTCTCCGTCGACGACCTGATCTCCGGCAGCATCGCCCGCGGCACGCCGAAGAAGTCGAGCAGGCCGTCGTCCCAGCTCAGCGTGTGCAGGTCCATCAGCTGGGTGCGGCTGGCGTTGGTCACGTCCGTGACATGGACGCCGCCGTCGACGCCGCCGCTGAGGTTCCAGATCAGCCAGCTCTCCATCGTCCCGAACAGGACCTCGCCGCGCTCGGCGCGCTCCCGCAGGCCGGGCGTGTGGTCGAGCATCCACCGGATGCGCGGGGCGGAGAAGTAGGTCGCGAGCGGCAGCCCGCTGCGCTCGGTGACCATGACGGCGCCGGGGGCGCGGCCCAGCTCGTCCACGAGGGGGCCGGTCCGCATGTCCTGCCAGACGATGGCGCGGCCGATCGGGACCCCGGTCAGCCGGTCCCACAGGACGGTCGTCTCACGCTGGTTGGCGATCCCGACCGCGGCGACCTGGTTCGCCGTGACGCCCGCCTGGGCGAGCGCCTCCGGGGCGATGCGTTCGAGGTTGCGCCAGATCTCCATCGGGTCGTGCTCGACCCAGCCGGGCTTCGGGAAGTGCTGCCGGTGCTCGCGCTGGGCCACCGACACCAGGCGGCCGCCGTGGTCGAACAGGATGCACCGCGTCGACGTGGTGCCCTGGTCGATCGACATCACATACCGCTCGGTCACGTTCGGTTCCCTCCCCCTGGCCGCGCCCGTCTCCGGCGCCGCGCCGCCGTGCCCGCGTCACCAGCGCGAACCGCCGAGGTCCCGGGAGACCGCGCGGGCCGCGTCCCGCACGAACGCGACGAGCCGCGGCTCGGGGACGCGGCGGGAGTCGCAGATCCGCTCGACCGCGCCGGAGATCCCGATGGCCCCGACGACGAGCCCTCCGTACCCGCGGATAGGCGCGGCGATCCCGGCCTCGCCGATCGACAGCTCCTCGGTCTCGGCGGCCCAGCCGTTCTCCCGGACCCGGGTGGCGGCGCGTGCGAGTTCCCGCGGATCGGTGATGGTCCGCCGGCAGTAGGACTCCAGGACGGTGTCGCGGATGGACGCGGCGGCGTTGGCGTCGTGCGCGAGGAGCGTCTTGCCGAGCGCGGTGGCGTGCAGCGGCAGCAGCGACCCGACGTCCATCGCCTGGAGCGTGTCGTCCGGGCGGAAGACGTGATGGACGACCAGGACCTTCCCGTCCAGCAGCGTTCCGATGCGGACGGCCTCGCCGCTGCGCGAGGCGAGCGCGTCCGCCCAGTTGATGGCGCGGGACCGCAGCTCGTTGACGTCGAGGTAGCTGGTGCCGAGATGCAGCAGGGCGGCGCCGAGCTGGTACTTGCCGGTGCCGTTGTCCTGTTCCACGAACCCCACGCGTTCCAGGGTGCGCAGGATGCCGTGCGCGGTCCCCCTGGCGAGGCCCAGCGACGTGGCGATCTCGCCGACCCCGAGCCGGCCCGAGCTGGCCGCGAGCAGGCGCAGGATCGCCGCGGCCCGCTCGATCGACTGCACAGGTCCGGGCATGGATTTGATGGTAGTTCGCCCGGCGAGGTGCCGACAATGTCGACGGCCGCCGCGATCACCGTCCTATGCGCCCCGAACTGCCCGGATTCTGTGATCTGGTGCACATGGGGGAGGGTAACGGGCGCCAGGCCACGGCGAAAGTGTTCGACATTGTCGGCAGCCTCCCGTTGTAAGGCGGTTCCTCCCGGCCTAGCGTCCTGCCCAGCCTCACGGGGCTCGCGTCCACCCCACCTGCCGAGGAGTGCCCATGGCGGAACGACCCAGAATCCCCACCCTGGCCGGTGAGCTCGCCGCCGAGTTCGCCGGCACCATGATCCTCATCCTGTTCGGCGTCGGCGTCGTCGCCCAGGTGGCCGCCGCCGACATCGGCGACCACGACAGCATCGCCTGGGCCTGGGGCCTCGGCGTCACGCTCGGCGTCTACGTCGCCGCGCGGATCAGCGGCGCCCACATCAACCCCGCCGTCACCATCGCCCTCGCCGCGTTCCGCGAGTTCGCCTGGCGCAAGACCGCGCCCTATATCGCCGCGCAGACCGCGGGGGCGTTCGTCGCGGCGCTGCTCGTCCGCTGGAACTACAGCGAGGTGCTGGCCAAGGTCGACCCCGGCCACACCATCAAGACGCAGGGCGTCTTCTCCACCCTGCCCGGCAACGGGGAACTCCCGGTCGGCACCTGGGGCGCGTTCCGCGACCAGGTCATCGGCACCGCCATCCTGCTCTTCGTGATCAAGGCGCTCACCGACATCCGCAACTCCCCGCCGCTCGCCAACCTCGCCCCCTTCATGATCGGCCTGCTGGTGGTCGGGATCGGCATGGCGTGGGGCACCGACGCCGGCTACGCGATCAACCCGGCCCGCGACTTCGGCCCCCGGCTCGCCTCCTTCCTCACCGGCTACGGAAGCGCGTGGCGGGACCAGAACGGCGATCTCTACTTCTGGGTGCCGATCATCGGCCCGATCATCGGCGGCGTGCTGGGCGTCGGCCTCTACAAGCTGCTCATCGGGCGCTTCCTGCCGAGCGAGGACGAGAGCACGGAGCAGCCCCCCACGAAGCCCGAGCCGCAGTACGAGACGGCGTGAACCGGCCCGTCCCGCCCGACACGACCACTCCAGGAGGCCGTACGCATGGCTGACTTCGTCGGAGCCCTCGACCAGGGCACGACCAGCACCCGTTTCATGATCTTCGACCACGGCGGCAACGAGGTCGCCCGGCACCAGCTCGAGCACGAGCAGATCCTGCCGCAGGCCGGCTGGGTGGAGCACAACCCGACCGAGATCTGGGAGCGCACCCGCGCCGTCGTCCAGTCGACGCTGAACAAGGCGAACCTGAGCCACACCGATCTCGCGGCGGTCGGCATCACCAACCAGCGCGAGACGACCGTGGTGTGGAACCGGCGCACCGGCCGCCCGTACTACAACGCGATCGTCTGGCAGGACACCCGCACCGACCGCATCGCCTCCGCCCTCGAACGCGAGGGGAAGGGCGACGTCATCCGCCGCAAGGCCGGCCTCCCCCCGGCCACGTACTTCTCCGGCGGCAAGATCCAGTGGATCCTGGAGAACGTCGAGGGCGTCCGCGAGGCCGCCGAGAACGGTGAGGCGATCTTCGGCAACACCGACTCGTGGATCCTGTGGAACCTGACCGGCGGGACGGACGGCGGCGTGCACGTCACCGACCCGACCAACGCCAGCCGCACCATGCTCATGGACCTGGAGACGCTGAGCTGGGACGACGAGCTGCTGTCGTTCTTCGGCATCCCGCGGTCGATGCTGCCGGAGATCAAGCCGTCCTCGGCGCCGGACGCCTACGGGGTCACCCGCGCGGACGGCCCGCTCGGCGGCGAGGTCCCGCTCACTGCCGCGCTCGGCGACCAGCAGGCCGCGACGGTGGGGCAGGTGTGCTTCTCGCCCGGCGAGGCCAAGAACACCTACGGCACCGGAAACTTCCTGCTGCTCAACACCGGCAACGAGCTCGTCCGGTCGAAGAACGGCCTGCTGACGACGGTCTGCTACCAGTTCGGCTCCGAGAAGCCGGTGTACGCGCTGGAGGGGTCGATCGCGGTGACCGGATCGGCCGTGCAGTGGCTGCGCGACCAGCTCGGCATCATCTCCGGCGCGTCCGAGAGCGAGGCGCTGGCCCGGCAGGTGGACGACAACGGCGGGGTGTACTTCGTCCCGGCGTTCTCGGGGCTGTTCGCCCCGTACTGGCGGTCGGACGCGCGCGGCGCGATCGTCGGGCTGTCGCGGTTCAACACCAACGCGCACCTGGCCCGCGCCACCCTGGAGTCGATCTGCTACCAGTCCCGCGACGTCGTCGAGGCGATGCGGGAGGACTCCGGCGTCGCCCTCGACACGCTGAGGGTGGACGGCGGCATCACGGCCAACGAGCTGTGCATGCAGATGCAGGCCGACATCCTGGGCGTCCCGGTGTCGCGGCCCGTCGTCGCCGAGACCACCGCGCTCGGCGCCGCCTACGCCGCCGGCCTCGCCGTCGGGTTCTGGAACAACACCGACGAGCTCCGCCAGAACTGGAACGAGGACAAGCGCTGGCAGCCCACCTGGGGCGACGACCAGCGCCAGACCGGCTACGCCGGCTGGAAGAAGGCCGTCGACCGCACCCTCGACTGGGTGGATCTGGACTGACGGCACCGGCCCGCGGCGGGCCGCCGTCCGGACGGCCACCCGGACGACGGCCCGCCGCACCCGGCCATCGCACACCTGAACCGATCTTCTTCGGGAGCATGCAGTGACATCCGTAGCCCTCGGCCCGCAGTACCGTGAGGACACGCTGCGCGACCTCGCCGAGACCGAGTTCGACGTCCTGGTCGTCGGCGGCGGCATCGTCGGCGCCGGCGCGGCCCTGGACGCCATCTCGCGCGGCCTGTCGGTCGCGCTCGTGGAGGCGCGGGACTGGGCGGCGGGCACGTCCGGCCGGTCCAGCAAGCTGATCCACGGCGGGCTCCGCTACCTCGAACAGCGCGACTTCGGGCTGGTCCGGGAGGCGCTGCGGGAGCGCGGTCTGCTGCTGCACCGGCTCGCGCCGCACCTGGTGCGCCCCGTCCCGTTCCTGTACCCGCTGCGCAACCGGGTCTGGGAACGGGCGTACGTGAGCGCCGGCGTCACCCTGTACGACACGATGGGCGGGGCCCGCTCGCTGCCCCGGCACCGCCAGCTCACCCGGCGCGGCGCCCTCCGGGAGGCGCCGGCGCTGCGGTCGGACGCGCTGGTCGGCGCCGTCCAGTACTACGACGCGCAGGTGGACGACGCCCGCTACACGATGATGGTCGCCCGGACCGCCGCGCAGTACGGCGCGAGCGTCGCCACCCGGACCGAGGTCACCGGCTTCCTGCGCGAGGGCGAGCGGGTCACCGGCGCCCGCGTCCTGGACCTGGAGGGCAACGAGGAGATCGCCGTGCGGGCCCGGAGCGTGGTGTGCGCGACCGGCGTGTGGACGGACGGCGCGCAGGCGATGACCGGGTCCCGGCCCGCGTTCGGCGTCCAGGCGTCCAAGGGCGTCCACCTGGTGGTCCCGCGCGACCGGATCCCCATGGACACCGGCCTGATCACCCGCACGTCCAAGAGCGTGCTGTTCATCATCCCGTGGGGGCGGCACTGGCTCGTCGGCACCACCGACACCCCGCACGAGGACGGCCCGGACGGGCCGGTCGCCGAGCACACCGACATCGGCTACCTCCTCGACCAGGCGAACGCCGTGCTGCGGACCCCGCTGACGCACGACGACATCGAGGGCGTCTACGCAGGGCTGCGGCCGCTGCTGTCCGGCGAGATGGACGACACCACCCGGCTGTCGCGCGAGCACGCCGTCGCCGAGCCGGTGCCGGGCCTCGTCGTCGTCACCGGCGGGAAGTTCACCACCTACCGGGTGATGGCGCGGGACGCGGTGGACGTGGTGGCGGAACGGCTGGACGATTCGGTCCCCGCATCGGTGACCGGACGCCTCCCGGTCCTCGGCGCGACCGGGTTCGAGGTGCTGTGGAACGAGCGGCGCCGGCTCGCGAGCGAGTCGGGCCTGCACGTCGCGCGGGTCGAGCACCTCCTGCGCCGGTACGGGTCGTGCGCCCGCGACGTCCTGCAGCTGGTCGCGGACAGCTCCGCGCTCGGCGCGCCGATCCCCGGCGCCGAGGACTACCTGTGCGCCGAGGCCGTCTACGCGGTGACGCACGAGGGCGCGCTGCACCTGGAGGACGTCCTGGCGCGGCGGATGCGCGTCTCGATCGAGGAATGGGACGGCGGCGTCGCCGCGGCGTCCCGCGTCGCGGAGCTGATCGCGCCGGTGCTCGGCTGGAGCGACGAGGACGTCGCCGACGAGATCAAGCGGTACGTCCTGTGGATCGCCTCGGAGCGGCGCGGCGGGCCGGTCGCCGAGGAGGCGCCGGTCACCGCCGCCTAGTGAACGCGGCGGTCATCGCGGTGACCCCGCCCGGCGCCTCGATGACCAGCTCTCCCTCCGGGGAGCCGGCCGCCACGAACGGCTGCCCCGCGTAGACGGGCCTGCGGGCGCGGAACGACAGCTCGCGCACCTTCAGGCCCGCCCGGCGCGGCAGCTCCAGGCAGAGGATCGCGAGCAGCGGCCCGTGGACGACCAGCCCGCCGTGCCCTTCCACGCCGGTCGCGTAGGCCTCGTCGTAGTGGATGCGGTGGGCGTTGCAGGTGAGCGCGCTGAACCGGAACAGCATGACCGGGTCGGTGGTGATGCTCAGCGTCCAGGGAGCCTGCACCTCGGGCGCCTCGAACGACACCGCCGGCGGGCGGGACGCCGCGTCACCGCTGCGGTAGACGAGGTCCTGCTCCTCTGCCGCGATCTCGGTCCCGTCCCGGAGGAAGGTGTGCCGGACGGTCACGAACAGCAGCTGGCCGCTGCGCCCTCGCTTCGCCTCGGTCGAGACGAGCTCGGACCGTCGCGTGACGGTGTCCCCGACGCGTATCGGCTCGTTGATCCGGAACCGTCCGCCGGCGAACATGCGCCGCCGGTCGGGGATCGGCGGAAGGAAGCGTCCCTCACGCGGATGCCCGTCCGGTCCGAGGTCCCGCTGCGCGGGCCGCTCCAGGAAGTGCAGCCACTGCCACAGCGGCGGCAGCTCCTCCCCCGGCGGGTCCACGTCGAGCACGCCCGCCAGCGCCAGCGACGGTCCGGCGCCGATGACCTCGCTCGTCTCCTGCGGCTCCGGAGCCCATCCCGCGATATCGATCACGATCCCATCGTCGCAGGCGCTATCCGAAGGCGTTCACCCCGGTCAGCTCGGCCGACACCTCCCACAGCCGGCGGGCCTCGGCGGGATCGGTCGCGTAGGACCGCACCCCCGCGCGCGGCAGGTCATGGGCGTCGTCGGAGCGTCCTCGCCGGCCGTCGTCCGGTGCCGGCTCGGCGATGTCGCAGTCCTCGCAGTAGACGCCGCCCATGCCGTCCAGCAGCGGCGACGTGGCCGCCCACACGGCGGTCGCCGCGCCCTGCTCCGGCGTCTTGAAGCCCTGTCCGCCGATCTCGTTGCCCTCGTCGTCGATCCATCCGCGGGCGACCTGCTCCTCCTTGGGGATGTGCCGCTGGAGCGGTGTCAGGATGCTTCCCGGGTGCAGGGAGAAGGCGCGCACCGCGTCCTTGGCGGGCACGGCGTCCTTGGCGGGCACGGCGTCCTTGGCGGGCACGGCGTGTCCGGCGAGCGCGTCCAGGTGGACGGCGAACAGCACGTTGGCCGTCTTCGCCTGCCCGTACGCCTCCCATTTGTCGTAGCCGCGCTCGAATTGGAGGTCGTCCCACCTGATCGGCGAGAAGTGGTGCCCCCGCGATGAGACGGAGACGACGCGCGCTCCGGGCCGGACGGCCGGCCACAGGCGGTTGACCAGCGCGAAGTGCCCGAGGTGGTTGGTGGCGAGCTGCGCCTCCCAGCCGGGGCCCACGCGCGTCTCCGGACAGGCCATGATCGCCGCGTTGCCGATCAGGATGTCGATGCCGCACCCCGACGCGAGGAACCGCTCCGCGAACCCGCGCACGCTCTCCAGGTCCGCAAGGTCCAGCTCGTCCACGTCGGCGCCGTCGATCCCGCCCACGGCCTCCTTCGCGACGCCGGGGCGCCGCGCCGGCACCACCACCCGCGCGCCCGCCGCGGCCAGGGCTCGCGTCGTCTCCAGCCCCAGCCCGGAGTACCCGCCGGTGACGACGGCGAGCTTCCCGGACAGGTCGATGCCCTCCAGAACCTCCCGGGCCGTGCTCCCGGCCCCGAACCCCGATCCGATCTTGTGCTGTGGAGTGGTCATACCTCCACGCTAGGAGTTGGAGTGCACTCCAGATCAAACGGACTCCGTGCGGACCGGGCAGTGGGTGCCCTGGTAGATGGTGGGGACGCAGCGGTTGCAGTGGATGCACAGGGACGGGGTGGACGGGTCGGCGGCGATGCGGTTCACGAGGTCGGGTTCGCGCAGCAGGGCGCGGGCCATGGCGACGAACTGGAACCCCTCCGCCATCGCGAGGTCCATCGACGCGCGGTCGGTGATGCCGCCCAGCAGGATCAGCGGGAGGTCGAGTTCGGCCCGGAACCGGCGGGCGTGCTCCAGCAGGTAGGCGTCCTTGTAGGGGTAGGCGCGCAGGAACTTCTTGCCGAACATGCGCAGGCCGATGCGCATCGGCAGCTTGTAGCTCGCCGCGAACTCCGGGATCGGCATCTCGCCGCGGAACAGGTACATCGGGTTGAGCAGCGAGCTGCCCGCGGTCAGTTCGAGCGCGTCGACGGTGCCGTCCTCCTGGAGCCTCCGGGCGACGTACAGGCTGTCGTCGATCTCCAGGCCGCCGCGGACGCCGTCCCGCATGTTGAGCTTGCCGGTGATCGCGATCCGGTCGCCGACCTCGTCGCGGACCGCGCGGGCGATCCCGAGCGCGACCTTGGCGCGGTTCTCGATCGGGCCGCCGAACCCGTCCGTGCGCCGGTTCAGCCGGGGGCTGAGGAACGCGCTGGCCAGGTAGTTGTGGCCGAAGTGGATCTCGACGGCGTCGAAGCCGGACTCGATCGCCAGCCGGGCCGCCTGCGCGTGCGCGCGGGTGATGCGCTCGATGTCCTCGGCGGTGGCGGCCTTGGTGAAGGCCATGCCGAGCGGGTTGAAGAACCGCCCGGCCGAGATGGCGGGCAGCCTGGTCGAACTGGAATCGGCGACGGGCCCGGCATGGCCGATCTGCGCGGACGCGGCGGCGCCCTCGGCGTGGACGGCGTCGGTCAGGCGCCGCAGGCCGGGGACGGCGTCGGGCCGCATCCAGATCTGGCCCCGCTCGGTCCGTCCCTCGGGGGCGACGGCGCAGTACGCGACGGTCGTCATGCCCACTCCCCCGGCGGCGGGCCGCCGGTGGTACTCGATCAGGTCGTCGGTGACCAGGGACAGCGGCGCCATGCCCTCGAACGTGGCCGCCTTGATCACCCGGTTGCGCAGGGTCACCGGCCCGAGCCGGGCCGGTTCGAAGACATCCATGATCAGAGGCGTTCGAGGATGGTGACGTTGGCCTGGCCGCCGCCTTCGCACATGGTCTGGAGGCCGTAGCGGCCGCCGGCGCGGTCCAGCTCGTGCAGCAGGGTGGTCATGAGCCGGGCGCCGGTGGCGCCGAGGGGGTGGCCGAGGGCGATGGCGCCGCCGTTGGGGTTGGTGATCGCCGGATCGGCTCCGGTCTCCTTGAGCCAGGCGAGCACGACGGACGCGAACGCCTCGTTGATCTCGACGGCGTCGATGTCGCCGATGGTCATCCCGGTCTTCTTCAGCGCGCGCGCCGTGGCGGGGATCGGCGCGGACAGCATCCTGATCGGGTCCTCGCCGCGCGCGGAGATGTGGTGGATCCGGGCGCGCGGGGTGAGGCCGTGGTCCCGGACCGCCCGCTCGGACGCGATGAGCAGCGCGGCGGCGCCGTCGGAGATCTGGGACGAGACGGCGGCGGTCAGGCGCCCGCCGTCCACGAGGGTCTTCAGCCCGGCCATCTTCTCCAGGGACGTGTCGCGGCGCGGCCCCTCGTCGGCGGTGACGCCCTCGTAGGGGACGATCTCGCGCTCGAAGCGGCCGTCGTCGATCGCCCGGATGGCGCGCTGGTGCGACTCGTAGGCGAACGCCTCCATCTCCTCGCGCGAGATGTCCCAGTCGCGGGCGATCATCTCGGCCCCGTGGAACTGCGACACCTCGGCGTCGCCGTAGCGGCGCGTCCAGCCCTTGGAGCCGGCGAACGGGCCCTCGGTGAAGCCGAGCGGCGCGGCGGCCGTCATCGCCGCCCCGATCGGGATCTGCGACATGTTCTGCACGCCGCCCGCCACGACCAGGTCCGACGTCCCGGACAGGACGGCCTGCGCGGCGAAGTGCACGGCCTGCTGGGAGGAGCCGCACTGCCGGTCGACGGTGACGCCGGGGACCTCCTCGGGCAGCCCGGCGGCGAGCCAGCAGGTGCGGGCGATGTCGCCCGCCTGCGGGCCGAGGGTGTCGACGCAGCCGAAGACGACGTCCTCGACGGCGGACGGGTCGGCCTTCGTGCGGTCCATGAGGGCGGCCAGCACGTGCGCGCCCAGGTCGGCGGGATGCGCGCCGGCGAGCCCGCCGTTGCGGCGCCCGACAGGGGCGCGGACCGCGTCGACGATGTATGCCTCGGCCATCGGGGGTCTCCTTCGTACAGGGGCCTAGCTCGCCTGGATGCCTTCGAGGAACATGGCGAGGTACTGCTTGGCGATGTCGTCGGCGGACAGCCGGCCACCGCGCTGGTACCAGTTGGCCGCGACCCAGACGGTGTCGCGGATGAAGCGGTAGACGAGGCTCCGGTCGAAGTCGGCGCGGAACACGCCCTCCTTGACGCCCCGGTCCAGCAGCGCCAGCCACATCGCCTCGAACCGGCGCTGGGAGTCGAGCAGGTAGCGGAACCGCTCGCTCGTCGCCAGGTGCTTGGACTCGTTCTGGTAGAGCACGACGGCCGGGCGGTGCTTGTCGATCGAGCGGAACGACTCGACGACGATGGCCGCCAGCGTGTCGCGGGCGTTGAGCCCGGCGTCCAGGACGCGGTCGTAGGCGGCCCACATGTCGTCCAGGAAGGTCGACAGGATCTCGTCGGCCATCGACTCCTTGGAGTCGAAGTGGTAGTAGAGGCTGCCGCCGAGGATGCCGGCGGCGTCGGCGACCTGCCGGACGGTGGTGGCGGAGTAGCCCTGGGAGGCGAACACCTCGGCGGCCGTGGCGAGCAGCTCGGCCCGCCGCCCCGCGCGGGCGGCGGCGGTGCCCTCGGTGTCGCGCCGTCGTGGACTCATCGTTGTGGTTCCTATGCGTGCTGGGAGGAGACGGAGACGACCTCGCCGGTCATGTAGGACGAGTAGTCGCTGGCCAGGAAGACGATAACGTTGGCCACCTCCCAGGGTTCGGCGTAGCGGCCGAACGCCTCGCGGCGCGTCAGCTCGTCCAGCAGCTCCTCCGAGGTCACCTTGACCAGGTGCGGGTGCATCGCGAGGGACGGTGAGACGGCGTTGATCCGGACGCCGTAGTCCGCGGCCTCCAGCGCGGAGCAGCGGGTGAGCGCCATGACGCCGGCCTTCGCGGCGGCGTAGTGCGACTGGCCCTTCTGCGCCCGCCATCCGATCACCGAGGCGTTGTTGACGATGACGCCGGACCCCTGGTCCCTCATGAGGCGCAGGGCGGCGCGGGTGCAGCGCATCGTGCCGTTGAGGGTGATGTCGAGGACGCGCCCCCACTGCTCGTCGGTCATGTCGACGAGGTCGGCGGTCCCGCCGAGGCCGGCGTTGTTGACGGCGACGTCGATGCGTCCGAACCGCTCCATGGCCAGGTCGTACAGGGCCTGGACCTGCTCCTCGGACGTGACGTCGCAGGGCAGCGCGGCGACCCGGCCGTCGCCGAACTCCTTCTCCAGCTCCCGCGCGGACGCGGCGAGCCGCCGCTCGTGGGCGTCGGAGATCAGGACGCGGGCGCCCTCCTCCAGGCAGCGGCGGGCGGTGGCGCCGCCGATCCCGGCGCCGGCCGCCGCGGTGATCACGACGGCCCGGTCCCGGAGCAGGCCGTGCGCGGGGACGTAGGAGGGCGGGGTCATCCACGGGCCTCTCTGCTCGCGCTCTGTTCACGGGGCAGGCCGAGGACGCGCTCGGCGATGATGTTGCGCTGGATCTCGTTCGACCCGGCGTAGATCGTGTCGGAGCGGGAGAAAAGGAACAGCCGCTGCCAGTCGTTCAGGTTGTACGGCTCGCCGTCCGCGACCATGCCGGCGGCGCCGAGGACGTCCATGGCCAGCTCGCCCAGCTTCCGGTGCCAGGTGCCCCAGACGAGCTTGGAGATGGACGACTCGGGGCCGGGGGCGCCCGCGGCGACGCCCGCCATGGTGCGCACCGCGTTCAGCCGCATGATCTCCAGCCCCATGTACGCCCGGGTCAGCCGGTCGCGCAGCAGCGGGTCCTCGATGGCCCCGGTCCGCCGGGCCAGGTCCGCGACGCCCTCGAACTCGCGCCGGAACCCGACCTGCTGGCCGAGGGTCGCGACGCCCCGCTCGAACCCGAGCGTCGCCATCGCGATCTTCCAGCCCTCGCCGGGCGCGCCGACGATGTTGCCGGCGTCGGTCCGGGCCCCGTCGAAGAAGACCTCGTTGAACTCCGAGGTGCCGGTGAGCTGGACGATCGGCCGGATGTCGACGCCGTCCTGCTTCATGGGGACGAGCAGGTACGACAGCCCCCGGTGACGGGACGAGCCGGGCTCGGTGCGGCAGACGGCGAAGCACCAGTCGGCTTCGAGGGCGAGGGACGTCCACACCTTCTGCCCGTTGATCAGCCAGTGCTCGCCGGCGGGCTCGGCGCGGGTCTGGACGTTGGCGAGGTCCGACCCGGCGTCCGGCTCCGAGTAGCCCTGGCACCACAGCTCCTCCACCGCCACGATCGGCGGGAGGAAGCGGGCGCGCTGCGCGTCGGTGCCAAAGGCGATGATCGTGGGGCCGAGCAGGTTCTCGCCGATGTGGTTGACCCGGGCCGGGCCGCCGGCCAGCGCGTACTCCTCGTGGAAGATCACCTGCTGCTCGACGGTGGCGCCGCGCCCGCCGTACTCCTCGGGCCAGCCGACGCACGTCCAGCCGGCCGCGGCCATGTGCCGCTCCCAGGCCAGCCGCTCCTCGAAGGCCTCGTGCTCGCGGCCGGGCCCGCCGAGCCCGCGGGCGTGCGCGAACTCGCCCGCCAGGTTGCCGCGCAGCCAGTCGCGGACCTCCGCGCGGAAGGCCCGGTCCGCCGGGGACTCGTTCTGCTCCACGCGGCGAACTCTACCAAACAGTTGTTAGAAAGAATCTCCCCCCAGCGCGGGCTCCGCCTCCGGAGCCTGGACGCGGCGGGGCGCCGCCCGTCCCGGCGCGGGCGCCTCGGCGGCCTCCGGCACGGGGACGGCCTCCCGCGCCGCCTCCGGTCCGGCGGCCGGAAGCTCGCGGTGGAGCAGGTCGAACAGGCGGTCCCAGCGGGCGAGGACGGCGTCCGGATGGAACCGCATGACCGACGCGCGGGCCTCGGTCCCGAGCGCGCGGCGCAGCCCCGGGTCCCGGATGAGGCGGTCGAGCGCGGCGGCGAACGCGGCGACGTCACCCGGCCGGGCCAGCAGGCCGTCCCGCTCGTCCTCGATCAGGGCCCGGACGCCCGGAGCGCAGTCGAACGCGACCGTGGGCAGCCCGTAGGCCATCGCCTCCAGCACCGACATCGGGAGGCCCTCCGCCCGGGACGGCAGCGCGAGCACCGACGCCTCGACCATCGCCTCCTCGACGTCCGGCACCACGCCCCGGAACTCGACCGATCGGGACAGCCCGGCGGCAGACGCCCGCGCACGCAGCTCCGCCTCGTCCGGGCCGTCCCCGTAGAGGTGCAGCCGCCAGCCCCGATGCCGCGCCGAGACCCGCTCCCACGCCTCCAGCAGCAGGTCCACGCCCTTCTCGTAGGACAGGCGCCCCACGCAGGCGACGACGGGCAGGTCGAGCGTGGGGTACACCTCCGGCGTGACCCGCAGCGGGTTGGGGATGTGGTCCACGTTGGTCATGCCGTCCCGGGCCCAGGCGTCGGCGTCCTCGGCGGTGAGCACCAGCATCCGGTCGGCGGCGGGGTAGTGCTCCTTGACCCGCCGGTACCGCGAGGACCTCCGGGTGGCCTGGTACGACTCGTGACTCATGGCCACGACGCGCAGCCCGGACGTGTCGGCCAGCCGCACCCACTCCATCGCCCACACCTGCGCCGCGATGACCACCGCCCCCGGCCGCGCGGCGGCGAACAGCTCCGACAGGCGCGCCGCGCCGCGGCGCTGGGCGGCCGCCCGCCGCGCCTTACGGGCCCGGGCCGCCACGTTGAGGCGGTCTCGCGGCGTCGCCGGACGCCACGCCAGCACGGGCGAGCGCCAGTCCCGGTGCAGCACCTCGACGGCGTAGGACCCGTCGCGGCCGTGGTGGTACGGCTCGCGTCCGCGGGTGATCCCGACGAGGGTGACGCGGTCGCCGCGGCGGGCCAGCAGCCGCGCCATGTGGTGCGCCCAGCGCTGGAGGCCGCCCATGTCGTCGGCGTTGTTGCACACGATGAAAACGTCACGCGGTACGGCCATGGCGGTCCCCCTTGTCGCCCGGCCGTGCCGCCGGGAAGTAACGGTCCGCCACCGTCCGGGCGGCGGTGCCGCGGTCGTGCTCGCCGAAGCGCGCGGCGAACGCGCGGCGCCGCCCGGCGTGGACGGCCTCCGCCGCGTCCAGCCCGGCGAGCGCGGCGACGAGCTCGTCCTCGGTGCGGGTGATCGGCCCGGGCGCGTGCCGCTCCAGGTCGAAGTAGCCGGTGGCGCGGTCCCGTCCGCCGGGGAGGTGCAGGACGATCGGCCGGTCCAGCAGCGCGAAGTCGAACATGATCGAGGAGTGGTCGGTGATCAGCGCGTCCGCGATCAGCAGGAGCGGGGTGACGTCGGGCACGTCGCCGACGTCCCGCATGACCGCGCGGGCCCCCGGCGGGACGTTGGCCCGGCACAGGTAGTGCGGCCGGACGAGCAGGACGTAGCTCTCCCCCAGCTCCCGGGCGAACGCGTCCGGATCGACGGGCGGGTCCAGCAGCCGGACGGGGCGTCCCCGCGGCCCGGTGGCGAACGTCGGCGCGTACAGGACGGCCCGGCGCCCGTCGTCCAGGCCGAGCGAGTCGCGGAGTCCGGCGACCTCCGCGGCCAGCTCCGGATCGCCGTCCAAGCCGTTGACCAGCGGATCGTTGCGCGGGTAGCCGGCCGGGACCAGCTCCGAGCGGACGCCGAGGCCCTTGCAGAGCGTCGCGACGTCGTGCTCGGAGCGCACGAGGAAGCAGTCGTAGCGCTCCACCATCCGCCGCAGCCGCGCCCGCTCGGCGGCGGGTCCGCCCTTGACGCGCGGCTGGTCCAGGCCCATGAGCTTGAACGCCGACCCGTGCCAGGTCTGGATGTAGACGGTCTCCGAGCGCTTGCGGAGCCCGTCCGGGAAGCCCTGGTTGTCGACCCAGAACTGCGCCCGCGCGAGAGCCAGGAAGTACGCCCATGATCCGCGCTTGACGAGCCGGGCGTCATCCGGGAAACCCTTGGGCGACGACGCGTACGACCACACCGCGGTCACGGGGCGACCGGATCTGCGCAGCTCCCGGTGGATGTACTTGGGATTGTCCGAGTAGTGCCGGCCGAGGTGGCTCTCGAAGACCGCGAGGCCCGTCTTGACGGGCAGCCGGCTCAGCACCCGGTTGAACACGGCGACCTTGGTCTCCCGGGAGGTCAGCGTCCGCCGCACGTTCCGCACCAGCCGCCGGCCGCGGCCCCACGACAGCCGCCCCACCGGGGACCGGGCGGCGCGGCGCGCGGCCGCGCCGGCGAGCCGCGCCCACGGGTTCCCCGTCTCCAGGGCGAACGCGAGGTGACCTCCCTCGGTGACATAGGGGCGGAGCCGGTCGGCGGCGAGCCGCGTCAACCGCGGCCGGACGGGCAGCGCGACCCCGCCGAGAGACGGCGATCCGCGGCCTGCGCCGACGCGGGTGACCACCTCCTCGCCGTCCGCCCGCAGGCGCAGCCGCACGTCCCACACCGGGTCGATGATCCCGACCGGCCGGATCCGCCGGTCCGGGGCGAACTCGGCCCGCCACGCGAGCCGGCCGCCCTCGTGCCGGACCGCCGCGCGGACCCGCCCCCGCGGCGCCCGGCGGCGCCGGTCGCGGAACTCCAGCGCGCCGGCCAGTTCGGCGTCCGGCGGTATCCGGCCCAGCGGGTTGAGCACGTGCCCGGCCATGAGGGCGCGGCCGCCGCGCATCTCCAGCCGCGTGAGGGTGTTCGCCGGGCGGAGGTCCTTGAGGGGACTCACGTGGAAGCCGAACCCGGTGACGTCCAGGACGCGGCGGCCGAGCGCGCCGTGCGGCCGGCCGGCGCCCCAGAAGACCCGCCCGTCCCGTTCCACGAGCCGGGCGCGCAGCTCCGGCCGCTTGCGGGGGTCGTACTCCGCGGCGGCGAGCGCCCCCGCGTGGTCGCCCTCCCGGACCAGGTAGGCGGCGATCGCCGGCAGCGGGTTGGCCTCCTCGAAGACCCTCGGGTCCATCTCGTCCAGGTAGGCGGCGGCCAGGTCGAGGAAGCCCGCCCGGTGGCGGGGGTCGCGGTCGCGCAGGTCGCGCAGGTAGAGGACGAGATCGTGGTTGACGAACTTGACGTGCTTGGCCCGCTGCAGGTCGTAGGCGCCGCGCAGCGCGAACAGCATGTCGATGCGCCGGTGGATCTCCAGCCGGTCGGCGAAGTTGGCCAGCTCGGCGCGCCGGTTGGAGATCGACGGCGCGGGCACGCTCTCCCGGACGAGCCACTGGTAGACGCGGTGCGGGATGAGCGCCGTCCGTCCCGCCGCCAGGTAGGCCTCGGCGGTGAACAGCAGGTCCTCGTAGTGCAGGCGCTCGACGAACCGCAAGCCGTGCTCCTCCAGAAAGCCCCGCCGGTACGCCTTGTTGGTCGAGAGGGTGTCGTAGAGGAGGTTCGGGTTGTCGTCCAGCGACTCGTAGACGGCCCTGCGCTGGTAAAGCCAGGGGTACCAGGGGCGGACGCGCCCCTTGGCCCCCGCAGGCAGGTCGAGGAAGATCCGGTCGCAGAGCCCGGAGACGATGTCGGCGCCGGTGTCCTCGGCGGCGGCGAGGAGGTTGAGGCAGGCGTGCCGGTCCAGCAGGTCGTCGCTGTCGAGGAACATCAGGTACCGGCCCGCCGACGCCTCGACGCCGCGGTTGCGGGGACGGCCGCAGCCGCCCGAGTTGGTCGGCAGGTGGACGGCCCGCACCCGTCCCGGGTGGGCCGCGGCGAACCGGTCGGCGGCCTGCGCCGTCCCGTCGGTGCTCCCGTCGTCGACGATGACCGTCTCGACGGCGCCGAGCGACTGCGCCAGCGCCGAGGCCACCGCGTGCGGGAGCCTCTCCGCGTCGTTGTAGGCGATCACCACCACACTGACGTCCGGGCGCACCCGCATGGGCATCCCCCTTCACCGACTGCCGTGTGCCTGTGATTCCTTTCCAGGAACGCCACACTGAGGTCCAAGGGAGATCAAAGGCTGTCAATGCGTCGTATTACCCGACGGAACGCCCGAAGGCGCCCGGCAGAAGCCGGGCGCCTTCGAGGATGTCGTTGTTTCGGGGTCAGGCGGCGTAGTCGGGGTAGCCGAAGCCCACGACCTGGGACTTCTGGCGCACCTTCTCCTTCACCGCGTTCCCGGTGTTGCCCTCGACGGTCTTGAAGGTGCCGTCGCCGTTGTCCTTCACGACGAGGCCGACGTGGTCGATGCCGCCGATCCTGCCGCCGGAGCCCTTGTCCCAGTCGAAGAAGACGACCGCGCCGGGCTTGGGCTTGTGGCCCCACCGGCCGGTGTCCTTGAACCAGGTGGCGTGCTTGACGGTGTAGGCGTCCCAGCCCATGTTCTGGACACCGGTCTGGGCGCCGAGCCAGGACACGAACATGTCGCACCACTGGGCGCCGTTGTAGGCCTTGACCGAGAAGCCGCCGTCACGCTGGGCGGTGGCCTTGGCGTGCGGAGTCGACACGTACCACTTGTGGAACTTGGTCTGGCCGCCCCGGCCCTCGTCGATCCCGACCTGGCTCTTCGCCAGCTTGATCACCTCGTCGGGCTTGACCGCGCGCGGCGGGACCTTCCAGCCCTCGCTGCGCGCCTCGGCGGCCGACATGGTCTTGCCCTTCGCCTGCCCGGACTCGGCGGACACGGCGCCCTTCTTGACGGACGCCGCCTGCGCGGAGGTCTCGGCGGCGGCGCTGCCGTCCGCGAGGGGGGCGGCGACGCCGAGCGCGACGGCGCCGGCGAGGACCGCACCGACGGCGACGCCGACGGCCTTGTCCTCGGGCGTGAAGCGGTTGAGGGAAAGTCGATCGAAACGACCGGTCATGCAGGGAATCTCCTTGTCTTCCATGACGCCTACCGGGTTAGCTGACGGATTCGGGCATGGAAGCAGCCCTACGGCGCACCTGTGGGGCACGCCGATTCACCCCTGGAACCTGGGTCCCCGGCTCCGTCCGGTCGGTCTCGACCGGGACGGACTCGGCCTTGCACCGCGGCAGCGGTGCTCATTTCTCGGATGTATCTCTGACTGATCTTGATGTGGGGGCGCGCGTCCTGTGGCGCGCATCGCGTGCGGTTTCCGCTCCGCGATCCTCGGCCGCCTCGACGACCGGCGGCAACGCATGGGCTGCGTTGCTTGATTCGCCTAGAAGGTACCAACCTGGCCAAGAAAAGCAAACCAGGCACAAAGCAGCGTCTTGCCTGCTCAAAGCCCTTCCAAGGGAGTACCAACACCGTCATGGAGGCGCGTGTTCCCGATCTTTATCGGACTGCCTCCCAGCCCTTTGCGGATAGGGCTTTCCGCACCTCGGCGAAAGGTAAAGAAACCCCGGGGCGATCTTAAGGCCACATGGTCATCCGGCCCTCACCGACCGCCATCGACCCCCTGGGGCCCGTCCGAGTGAGGCCTAAGTCACATCAGGTGATCATCGCAGGTCGGCCGGGTCGCCGGTCACTCCACGTACAGGGCGAACAGCGTGGTGTCGTCCGCCGCCCGGTCGTGCTCCATCCGCGCCAGGACCTCGTCCAGCACGCGGGCGGGCTGCGTCGAGGATTCCCGCAGGATTTTCGTGAGGCGGACGATCCGCTCGTCCAGGTCCGCGTCCCTGCGCTCCACCAGCCCGTCGGTGTAGAGGAAGAGCAGGTCGCCCGCGCGGAGCGCCGTCCTGATCGTGGTGTACTCCCAGCCGGGCATGGCGCCGAGCATCGGATCGCGGACGACCTCCAGGGGCGTCGCCCGGCCGTCCCGGACCAGGATCGGCGGCGGATGCCCCGCGCACGTCCACTCCAGAACCCGCCGGGACGAGTCGAAATGGGCCACGATCGCGGTTCCGGTCGCGGGCGGGTCCATGTTGCCGACGAGCTCGTTCAGCCAGCCCACCAGCCGTCCCGCGGGCTCCCCCGTGCAGGCGAGGCCCAGCAGCCCGTTCCGGGTCCGCGCCATCGCCGCCGCCGCGGGCAGCCCATGCCCGGCCGCGTCTCCGATCGCGAACATCGCCCGCCCGTCCTGCTGCGTGCGGGTCGCGAACCAGTCCCCGCCGATCCGCGCGGTGCTCTCCGCGGCCAGGCTGCGCAGCCCGGTGACCAGGCCGGGGAGCTGCTCCACCTCGTCCTCGTCGGGCAGGATCGCGCGGCGCAGCGTCACCGCCACCCGCCGCTCCTGCGCCGTCCGCGCCTGCTGCCGCAGCATCTGCCGCCGCGTCTCGGCCAGCGCCCGCTCCACGCCGCGCCGCCGGGTGATGTCCTGCGAGACGATATTGATCGAGATCGGCAGCCCCGACTCCCCGAGCACCGGCTCGGCGAACACCCACAGGTGCCGTGGCGTCCCGTCCTTGCCGATCACGCGATGCTCGGCCTCCACCGGCTCGCGCCGCGAGAACATCGTCTGCACGGCCTCCTCGACCAGCGGGAGGTCGTCGTCCGCCACCACCTTCGGCAGGTCGTGCGGCATCGGCGGCACCTCGTCGGGGGCGAGCCCGTAGTTGGCCAGCATCTGCGGCGTCCAGTCCGCCTCACCGGTGGCCAGGTCCCACTCGCCGAACCCGATCAGGGCGAGCCGCTCGACCCGCTCCAGCCGCCGCACGACCCGGTCCTCGGCGAAGTGGAACCGCCAGGTCACGCAGACGCCCGTCGGCACGTGCACGCACCGCACGCTCATCCGGGACGACCGCGACAGGCCGCGCTGCGCCGTGGTGTGCAGGAAAGAGGAACGTTCCAAGCTCTGCCCGGACTCCAGCACGTCGACGTACTCGTCGAAGAGGCCGCCGAGCGCCGCCCCCGGATCCGTCTGCAGGAGCCGCCGCCCGGTCAGCTCCTCCGGGCCGCGGCCGAACATGTCCCGGGCCACGCTGCTCAGAGCGGCGTACAGGAAGTCCACCACGTTGCCGTCCGGCCCCCGCACCGGCACCAGATGAGCGGCCGGATCCAGCGCCCCGTCGAGCACCGCCCTGGCCACCGGGTCGTCCGGCACCGCCGCGAGGATCTCGGCGTCCCCCGCGGTGTCCTCGGCCGTCACCCGGCGCAGGACGTCCTCGGCGCGCGACAGCAGGGCCTGGCGCTCCGCCGTGCCGCCCTCGGCCCGCGGCGGCCGCCGCCCGGCCGGCACCGCGCCCACCGGGCCGCCCCCGCCGTCCTTGACCAGCAGGGCCGCCGCCTCGGAGAGCTCGATGTCCAGGTCCCGGGCGAGCCAGATCAGGTGCTGCAGGGCCTCCCCCGGCGGGACGCCCAGGCGCCGCGCCAGCACGACCCGCGCCTCCGCCAGCACCGCGCGGTCGTGCGCGGCGCCCCGCAGGTCTTCCAGGTCCGCAACGTGCACCCCGGGCTGGGTGCCATCCGCTTCCGCCAACCCTGCCCCCCGTTCGGCATCACTTGCCCTGGGAGAAAAAAGCTACATACGCCAGCGAAGGACTAATCGCCCAAATCCGCGTAAACAATCCAGATCTTTGCCCGGGTTTTCCCTTCGGCTCCGCCCGCTGACCATCCGCGAACGCAACCGTCAGGCCGCCCGGTGGACCTGCCTCGTCAGCGTCGTGATCCGCGCCGCCGCCGTGCGGAACGACGAGCCCGCCGGATGCAGCGTCAACACCACCACCACCTTGTCCCCCGCCAGGCCGGTCGTATGCAGCACGGGCCGCCCGAGCCCGAGATCGGGCCGCCACGCCGCCGGCCGCGTCCCGCCCCGGCACGGCTCCGCCGGCTCCTCCCCGAACCCGGACCACCCCTGCTTGACCGCCCACGGCCGCTCCAGCGCCCGCGGAATCCCGAACGTCTGGTCGAACCCGTCCGTCCCGCACGCCGTCGCCTGCCGCAACTGCTCCAGCACGAACTCCCGATGCGCCGCCGGCGCCTCCTCCAGCAGGTACCGGTACATCGTCACGACGTCCCGCGCACTGATCGCCGTATACCCCCAGAACCCGGGCTTCTCCGCGGGCGGCGGCGCGGTGTCGGCCAACCCGACCTTCCGCACCATCCTCTCTATGATCTCCGCCTGCCCGCCCCGCCGCCAGAACTCCGTGGCCGCCGCGTCATCACTGGACCGCAGCATCGGCACGAGCAACGCCCGATCCGCCGCCGACATCCGATGCCGCCCCAGGTAGTCGAGCGCGATGAGGATCTTCACCACCGACGCCGACCGGTACGTCTGCGCACCCCGCCGCTCCAGCACGACCCGCCCGGCCCGCCGGTCGAACACCATGTACGCCGCCCTGACACCAGCCGGCACCCGCACGATAGGCGCCTTCGAGGGCCGCTCCTTCGACCTCGCCGGCTCAGGACTGCTCACCGGCCGAGCCCCTCCACCGTCCCCGCACCCGCACACGAGCCCGAGGCACACCACCCCGGCCAGCACCGCCCGCAAAGCCACCATCCGGCCTGCCTATCAGAGATCCCGGCCCCCGTATCTCGGTACGCACGACCCCGCGGACTGCGCTACAGTAATCAGGCCTGCTCCACCAGGCGCCGGGACGTAGCGCAGTTTGGCAGCGCACTTGACTGGGGGTCAAGGGGTCGTGGGTTCAAATCCCGCCGTCCCGACAAGAAACACCAGCTCAGAGGGGCTTCGGATCTTGATCCGAAGCCCTTTTCTGATCTTGAAGGTCGATGAGGAGCCAAAAGGGGAGCCACCACCATCGGACCTACGCCGACGTGCCCGTACCGAACACCACGTCGGCCATCTCGGCGCCCCGGGTGATCACCGGCTTGAGCTGGTGCCGGTAGACCTCCCCGGTCACCGCCGGGGAGGAGTGCCCGCACAGATCGGCGATCGCCTCGATGGGCACCCCGCCGTCACTCATGATCGAGACGAACGAGTGACGCAGCTCGCGCGGCGACCAGGACTCCCCGATCCCCGCCTTGCGGGTGATGAGCCGGAACCCCCGCCGCACGTTGGCGGCATCCAGTGGCCTCCCGGTCGCCGTGCAGAACACCAACCCATTGTCCTGCCACGCCTCTCCGGCCTTGAGACGTTGCGAGGCCTGGCGGGTGTGATGCTTGCGCAGGGCGTCCACGGCCTGGCTCGGGAACTGTAGCGTCCGGCGGGACTTGTCGGTCTTGGTGTCGCCGCCGGCGCGCACGGACCGCCATACGTAGATGGCGAACCTGTCGCGGTCGAAACCCGCCTTGGCCACCGACCGCCACTCGGCCGCATCGTCGATCCACGCCACGACGTGCGCCCACTGCAGCGCCCGGGCCTCTTCGGTGCGGACGCCGGTCAGCAGGCTGATCTGGACCCGGACGAGATCGACGTCGAGAACTACCCGCTGACGGCGCGGGTCGTCGACGACCGGGCCTTCGAGGCTCCAACCGGGCCAGGTCCCCGCGCTGGTCCCGCCGGACGAGCACACCACGCTGGTCGCGCTCGCCGACGCCAGGACCTTCGCCGAGGCGGGCAGCCCGCTGACGGTCGTCGACCTCTACGACACCCCTGGGCAGCCTGCCGTCCTTCCTTGCGACAAGGCCGGATCGCTGGCGTGCAATTTGGAGATCGCCAACATGGACTTCCACGAATTCGTCGCTCAGAAGGACGTCGAACCGTGGTGGGAGGCTTCCTGAAGCCGGCGCCGCCGAGCATGCGAAGACCTCGGCCAGCGCATCGCCCTCGACTACGACGTGATCTTCAGCTGCGTCGACCGGCCATGGCCGCGCGCAGTCCTCAACCAGCTCGCCTATAGCGACCTCATCCCCGTGATCGATGGTGGAATCGCGATCGACCCCTTCGCGGACGGCAACGGCATGCGCAACGCCACCTGGCGCAGCCATGTCCTCAGGCCAGGCCGTCCTTGCATGGTGTGCACCCGCCAACTCAACCCGGCCGATGTGACGCTGGACCAGCAAGGACTTCTTGAGGACCCCGAGTAGGCATTCCGGGTGCTGATCCGCGGATCCGCCTTCGACGAGGAGACCTATCGGCGCTGCGCGGACAGCGCATCAGTGGCATCGGCTATGAACGGACCAACGAATACTCGATATCGCTCGACGATGTGCCCAGCTTCAGGCTGCTGGCCACCGCTGGGCGCCCTCGCCCCGCAGCCGGGAACCTGACCTGTATCAAGAGTCAGGCTTGATGCGTGCCGTCGCCCGTCGCCGGCGCGCCGTCCACGCTGGGAGAGATCCCCCCGCCGGGTCACACCGCGGTGCGGAACTCGTTTTCGGGCTGGCCGCCGTGTGGGATTCGGGTGAGCCGGGATGGGGTGTGTGGATCTTTGCCAGCGCGGTGCCGGGTATCGGCGTGAAGATGGCGTCATGTGCTTCCTCTCGTAGCGTGGAGACCTGAACCAGAGAGATGGTTGGGTCGTGGGAGACAAGAGACGCCGGTTTGATCCGGAGTTCCGCGAGGGAGCGGTGCGGATCGTCAAGGAGACCGGCAAGCCCGTCGCGCAG
>NZ_JBDPLY010000026.1:0-130915 GCF_039871695.1 Actinomadura sp. B10D3 | reverse complement strand
TGGCGACCCCGGTGTCCGAGCCGCCGGCGCAGGCCGCGGCGATGCGCGAGGAGGGCGTGCCGACGGTCAACGAGCCCGGCATGGTGACGCCCGAGGAGCCGCCGAAGCGCCAGCCCGTCCTCGTCGGCTACGGGGTCAAGGAGGGGGCGACCCGGCGGCGCCCGCGCAAGGCGGCCAACGGCACGGCATCCGCCGCCGGGCCTGCTGCCCCGCCCCCGCCCCCGCCCGCGCCTGCGCCTGCGCCGGCCCCTGAAAGGCCGACGGCGCCTCGTCCCCGGCCCGGGGGCGACGGTCTGCCGCTGGCGAAGCCGCCCGTCCGCAAGATGGCCAAGGACCTCGGGGTCGACCTCACGACGATCACGGGGTCGGGTCCGCAGGGGTCGATCACGCGCGAGGACGTCCTCGCCGCGCAGGCCGGGGCCCAGTCGTACACCCAGGCGGCGCCCGCCCAGGCGCGTCCCGTCCAGGCGGGGCCGCGCGAGGAGCGGGTGCCGGTCAAGGGCGTCCGCAAGGCGACGGCGGCGGCGATGTCGTCGTCGGCGTTCACCGCCCCGCACGTCACCGAGTTCCTCCAGGTGGACGTGACGCCGGCGATGCAGACCGTCAGACGGCTCCGCGAGCTGCCCGAGTTCGCGGACGTGAAGGTGTCGCCGCTGCTGCTGGTGGCGCGCGCCCTGCTCACGGCCGTGGCGCGGAACCCGATGGTGAACTCCACGTGGGTGGACGGCCCGGACGGCGCGGAGATCGTCGTCAAGCGCTACGTGAACCTGGGGATCGCGGCGGCCACCGACCGCGGCCTGCTCGTCCCCAAGGTGAAGGACGCGCAGGACCTCGACCTGCCCGGCCTGGCGCGGGCCCTGAACGACCTGGCCGGGAAGGCCCGCGCGGGCAAGGCGACGCCCGCCGACCTGTCCGACGGGACGATCACGATCACCAACGTGGGCGTGTTCGGCGTGGACACCGGGACCCCGATCCTCACCCCGGGCGAGGCGGCGATCCTGGCGTTCGGCCAGGTCCGGGACATGCCGTGGGTGCACGAGGGCGAGCTGGCGATCCGCAAGGTGACCACGCTGTCGCTCTCGTTCGACCACCGCATCGTCGACGGCGAGCTGGGCTCGCGGGTCCTGCGCGACGTCGGCGACATGCTCGAAGACCCGATCCGCATGCTCGCCTGGAGCTGAGAGGGCGTTCGAGGGGCCGGCGCGGCGCGCGCCGGCCCCTCGGGCGTCTCAGGGCCGGGGCGGGTTGTCCCCGTCGTACATGCGCTCGTCGCGCCCGTTCTGGAAGCGGGGGCCGCGCTGCTGCATGCGGGACATCATCAGCAGCTGGAGCGCGAACGACACCCCGCCGACGATGATCAGGATGACCCCGATGATGTGGATGTCCACCGGGTCGGTCATCGCATCCGGTTTGATCGCGAACTTGAGGATCAGCCCGAGGGTGATCGTGAAAACACTGACGCCGACACCCATGCGCTGACCTCCGCCGGACGATCCGATGCCGTGTCTTTTAACTATCCGTTCGGATCGTCCGTCACACGTCGCAGGCGTGGTCTACGAGACGGGAACCTTCTCGGCCTTGCCGAAGGGACCCGCGTCGAAGGTGACGGACGTGACGTCGCCGGGCGGCGCGGGCAGGTAGACGAACCCGCGGACGGGCTGGTCCACGGCGGTGCGGAACACCGCGCGGCCGGGGTCGACGTACGCGCTGGGGCTGCCCGGCACGGCGGGCCCCACGCGAACGGCGCGGTAGACGTCCTTGCCGCCCGACGCCTGGACGGAGAACGAGCCGAACACGGCTCCCGGGTAGGTGGTGTTCGGGTAGGACGCGTCCGGCGGCGTGGTGCCGGGGCCTTCGTTCACGATGTCGAACACGGCGACGAGGTAGGCGCCGTCCCGGTAGAAGGGCTTGACCTCCATGCGCCGTTTGTCGGCACCGAAGCGCGCGGTGAGGGTCTTCACCGTTTCGCCGTCCTGCGCGCGGAAGGCGGCCGGTGTCCCGGAGCCCGCCGCGGTGGTCTTGGGCTGGTAGGAAATGTCGAGCCCGTTGCCGCCCTGCTTGCCGGTCGCCGTGTAGGTGAAGTCGTCGCCGAGCCGCGACTTCATCTCCTTCATGACGGCGTCGGCACGTTCCTGGGACAGCTTCTGGTCGCCCGCGTGCCCTTCGAACGTCAGCGCGCGCGCCGCCTTCGTCTTGATCTCCTGCGCGGCGCCGTCCAGGGCGGCCTTCGCACGGCTCGACAGCTTCGCCGAGTTGGTCTCGAACAGGACGTCGCCGCCCAGGCTGACCGTCACGCCCGAACCGCTGGACGCGACGGTCCCGTTCTCACCCTCGACGATGCCGTACAGGTCCGCCGGGTTCCCGCTCTGCGCACCCGTGGAGGGCGTCGGGGACGTCGACGTGGACGTGGAGGGGCTGGGTGTGGTCAAGCTGGACGGAGTCGTGGCCATGAACGGCTCGGCGCCCACAGACGGCTCGGCCTCAACCGAAGGCGCGGACGACGAGGGTGTGCTCGACGGTGTCGACGAGGTGGGCGGCGTGGTCGTCGGCGTGGTCGTCGGCGCCGAGGAGGGCGTCCCGGTGCCGCTGGTCACCGGGATGCCGGTGAACTCCCCGGCCGTCCCAGGTGTGATCAAGGTGACCTTCTGGACGCTCGCGGGGAGCGGCGGGTACTCGGCGGCCATCTGGCGGGTCGTCCCGGGCGTGAAGCCCTCGCCGCTCGTCGTACCGGTCGGCTTGTAGAGCTTGCGCCCCACCGGGTCGACGATCGCGATCTCGAAGGGGACGGACTTCGCGGCCGAGTCCAGCGACGTGACGCTGTACCGCAGCACCGACTTCGACGCCTGCCGCTCGACTCCCTTGACGTCCACCCGGGCGTGCAGGCCGTCCGCACCCCCGAACCAGCCTTCCTTGGAGTACGCCCCCGCGGTCTGCGCGGCGGGAGTCGAGCCGCCGGCGCGGACCGTGGGAGGGGCGACCTCCTGGGCCCGGTCGGCGTCGACGCAGCCGGCGACGAGGACGAACCCGGCGAGGGCAACGGCGAGGGGCAAAGAACGCATCTGCCATCCGGTCGGGGGAAACGGACGGGGAACGCGGCCCAGATTAGTGAAACGCCCACCGCCCCGCCATCACTCGGCCGCGGCACGCGCCCGGGCGGGGTTGAACTGTCCCGCGACCAGGGCGGCGAGAGCAAGGGCGAACCCGGCGACCTGGACGAGCGTGAAGGCCTCACCTACCAGCAAGACTCCGAGGAGCGCCGCGACGAGCGGAGACAGGAGCCCGAGCAACGCCGCCGCAGTGACGGGCAGCCTGCCGATACCGCGGAACCACAGCATGTAGGCGATGACTCCGCCCACGGTGGCGAGCCAGAGGTAGCCGGCGACGGCCGGTGCGTCCACCCGAGCCGGGACGCCTTCGAAGACCAGCGTCAGCGGAAGGAGGAACAGCCCGCCACTGGAGAGCAGCCATCCCGTGAGCGTCAGCGGACTCACCCCCGCGGGCCGTCCCCAGCGCTTGGTCAGGGTGACGCCGGTCGCCATGGACACCGCACCGCCGAGCCCGGCGACGATCCCCACCGGGTCGAGGCCCGCGCCGGGGCCGATCACGACGAGGCCGACGCCGACCACACCGGCCGTCCCCCAGGACAGCCGCCAGGACGACGGTGACTCCCGCAGAACGGCGACGGCCAGCCCGGCCACGATCAGCGGCTGGACGGAGCCCAGCGTGGCCGCCACACCGCCGGGCAGCCGCTCGGCGGCCAGGAAGAGCAGCGGGAAGAAGGCACCGATGTTGAAGATGCCGAGCACGGGGGCCTTCCACCACCAGTCGCCGCGCGGCAGCGTCCGGGACAGCGCGACGGCGAGGAGGCCGAGCGGCAGCGAGCGCATCAGGGCGGCGAACAGCGGCCGGTCCGGCGGCAGCAGCTCGGTGGTCACCGCGTAGGTCGTGCCCCAGGCCGTCGGCGCGACGGCGGTCGCGGCGATGAGCGCGAGCAACGTGAACGGGGGGCGCGGAGTGTGGAGCTTCGGAGCAGCGATCGTGGTCATGCAAGAAGTCTCAGCGGCCACGCATCAATGCGTCCAACACATGGTTTTCATCCCATCAATCGCAATCTAAGATCGATCGATGGACCTGCAACAGCTGCGCTACGTCGTCGCGGTGGCGGAGACCCGGAACTTCACCCGGGCCGCCGAGCAGTGCTTCGTGGTGCAGTCGGCGCTGAGCCACCGGATCGCGTACCTGGAGCGCGAGCTCGGCGTGAAGCTGTTCGCCCGCACCAGCCGCCGGGTCGAGCTCACCCCCGCCGGCGCGGCCTTCCTTCCCGCAGCACGCCAGGCGCTGGAGGCGGCGGAGCGTGCGGTGGCCGAGGCCTCCGCCGCAGTGGGCCTGGTGCGCGGACGCCTCGCGGTCGGCGTCATCCCCACGGCCGCAGCGGTCGACATGCCCGCCGTCCTGCAGCACTTCCGCCAACGCCACCCCGAGGTGCGGATCAGCCTCCGCGTCGGCGGGAGCGACGAGCTGACCGCACAAGTAGCGGCCGGTGAGCTCGACATCGCCGCTCTGGGCCTGCCCGAAGGCGACCGCCCCCGCGGCGTCCAGGTCCGCGAACTGGCCCGCGACCGTCTGGTGGCGGTCGTCCCGCCGACCCATGAACTGGCAGGCAGAACCCGGGTCAGCCTCGACCGACTCGCCGAAGAGACCTTCGTCGACTTCCCCGCCCACACCCCCGGCCGCGCCCAAAGCGACCGAGCGTTCGCCGCAGCAGGCCTGGTCCGCGACGTCGCCTTCGAAGTCATGGCACCAGACCTGCTGACCCGCATCGTCCGCCAGGGCCTGGCGATGGCGCTCCTGCCCTCCGCCGTAGCAGGAATCGCCCCAGACCTGTCGGCGATCCAAGTGATCAACGGCCCCCGCCGCGTCGAGTACCTGGTCTGGAGCGAGTTCAACCCAAGCCCCGCCACCCACGCCTTCCTAGCGTCCCTAGACGAAGTCGCTCACCAGCCGGGACAGGTGTAGGGGGCCTGGACGTCGCTGACGCGTTCGCGGAGCCGGGTGCTCACGCGTCCGGGTCTGGAGTGCGGATGCCGTCGATGATCCGAGTCCAGTTGTCGCCGCCGTGACCGTCCTTGATCGCTCGGAGGTAGTGGCGCTGGACCGCGCGGGGCAGGGCGAGATCGATACCCGCTTTCTCGCTTGCCTCGACGATGTGGTCGGCGGTCGCACCCATCATGGTCGCGGTGCTGAGGGCGCCCGGGTGCTCGCCGGCGTCGATCTGGGCACCTGGGCTCTCGCCAGCCTCCAGCATGGCCGGGATGCCGGCCAGGGTCGGCATCACCTCCGGGAAGACTTCGCTCGCCTTGAGGCCCGCCGACTGCAGCAGCGCGGTGGCATGCATGAGCGACGACAGCGTGGTGAGGAAGACGTCGAGGTTGGCCAGATACATCAGCTGGGCCAGAGCGGGATCCTCGCCGAGGTAGCGCGGCCTCGCGATCTGGGCAAGCGTCCCGTGGTGCTGGTCCATCGCCTCACGCGGCCCGCTGTAGTACGCGTACGCCGCCTCGGTGCCGACCATCGGTGCCGGGACCATCACGCCGCCGGTGAGGAACGCCGCCCCGTGCCTGCCGGCCCATGCCGCGGCCTCGCGGGTGCGTTCCGGGGTGTCGGAGCTGAGATTGGCCAACGTACGCCCGGCCAGCGATGCCGTCTCGCTGTCCAGGATGTCCCACATCGCCTGGTAGTCGGTCAGGCTGAGGATGATCAGGTCGCCGGCAGCCAGAGCCTCCGAAGGAGTGGCGGCGAGTCGCGCCCCGGCCGCGACGACATCGTCAGCGCGGCCAGGAGTGCGGTTCCACACCGTGACCGGGTGCCCGGCCTGCATCAGGGTTCGGGTCATCGCCTGGCCCATCGGCCCCAGGCCGAGCACGGTGACGGGTGAGGGAGTGGGCATGCGTGAATCTCCTTGTAAGACTTGGTCACTTGCAGACCCAGCCTCACCCCTGCCACTCTCGATCGGAAGTACCCACTAAATAGTGGGGTACGCACCTGTTGGTAAGTACCCCACCTGCCTGAACTGAACGAGGTGCGCATGCCTGGCCGTCGAGGTCCCTACATCTGCGGGATCGATGCCGCACTGGACGTCGTGAGTGGAAAGTGGAAAGGCCTCGTCCTCTGGGAGTTGCATGCCCACGGCACCCGCCGCTTCGCCGAACTACGGCGAGGGCTCCCCGGGGTGAGCGAGAAAATGCTCACCCAGCACCTTCGCCAGATGGAAGAGGACGGCCTCATCCACCGCAAGGTCTACGCAGAAGTACCACCGAAGGTCGAGTACTCGCTCACGGAAGCAGGCGCCGCACTCAACGAGGCGCTACGCCCCCTCGGCGACTGGGGAATGGAAAGGATTCACCGAAACAACCTCGAAGTCGCGGGAACCCCACAATCGACGGAGTCGGCAACGTCCTGACCCGCGACAGCCGGCGCCCTCCGACCGTCGCGGAACTCCTGCCCTTCGCGGACCTGGGCACCGGCACCTGCGTCGGATGGGTCGTCCCGGCGCCGGAACTCGGGCGCACAGACCACCCGGTGGCTTCCTTCGGCCACATGGCGCCGAGCGTCATCGGCCGCAACTCGCACCGGACGACGACTTCGGCGACGACCACCCCACCGTCACCGGCGAGATCGACACGATCCTGGCCGACGCGTCCCGGATGCTCGACGCGGGCCACCCGGCGAGCGCCCTCCTGGGCCTGACCGCCGCCTACCACGAGGACTCGCAGAACCTCCCGGACCTCCACCCCCTGTGGTCCCGTGCCTACGACGACCTCAACCGCCCCCTACTCCGCGAACGCCTCGACGTCATGCTGGAAAACCACCTGCAGACATTCTAATGCCGCACACCGGCCAAAGGTGCCAATGAATTGGCATCCAGACTTATCGACTTCCGTGGTGGCTGAGAAAATACTGGTCCTCCGCAAGTATGCGGAGGACCAGTCGTCATAGTTGAAGCGCCGGATGGTTTCAGGCGCCGATCACGATTCCATCGCGGAGCAGCCTGTGCACGTCCTGGTCCGCCTCACTTCGCGACCGTTCTCGTCGTATTCAACGACATCCGGACCCCAGAGATGCGGACCGCCGCCATTACCGTTGCACATTATGTTCACTCCTCATGATCTCATTTATTGAGCACGTGACATACGGTACACAGTCTGAGAGGGTCTCGCAAAAGGCAGATGATCTCCGTGCGGCAAGTGTCTGTTAGCCTGAGACAGGTCGCATTGGATCGGGTGCTTCATCTTCGGATCAGGGTCGTACCAGCCACCGCCGCATTGCTTGGGGGAGGCGTCGCAGGATGACACCGATGTGGCCTTGGTCAACTGCCTCGTCGAGGGTGGCGACGAGTACCCCACGTTCACCGGGGAGATCGACACGATCCCGGCCGACGCGTCCCAGATGCTCGACGCGGGCCACCCGCGGGCGCGGGGCGGGCAGTCACGCCTGCTGCGGCCTGTGGGGTGGCTCGCTGTCGAGGCCGGCTGCAGGGGTCGCCGGTGATGCGATGCGGCGTGGCCAGGCCCAGGCGGAGCGCAGGATGAAGGCCAGGAGCAGCACCTCAAGTCCGATGGAGAGGCCGTAGAAGTAGGAGTAGGTCCAAGTCTCCCCTACCGCGTTGAACATCGAGACGGGGATGTAGAGCGTTGCGACGACGAGGTTGATGGTGCGGTTGACACGGGCGGGCAGTGTCACGGAGAGCAGGATCATGAGGATCGGGATGGCCATGAGCGTGAGCGCGATGGCGACGAAGGTCGGGCCGGTGTCGAACTCGTGGACGGTGCCGGCCAGGAGGTCGTCGAGGAAGCCGGGCTTGTACAGGGCGAGGTAGTCGACGTAGATGTAGAGGAACATGAAGCTGGTCCATGCCGCTGCGAGCTTGGCCTGCACGGGCATGCGCAGGTCTTCCAGCGTGCTCTGGGACCGCGGATTCTCTGGTGCGGTGTGGGATTGGAGAATTCTCATCACAATCTCCCTGGCTTGATCGGGTGGGTG
The DNA here is from genome assembly GCF_039871695.1 of Actinomadura sp. B10D3. Classification (NCBI taxonomy): domain Bacteria; kingdom Bacillati; phylum Actinomycetota; class Actinomycetes; order Streptosporangiales; family Thermomonosporaceae; genus Actinomadura; species Actinomadura sp. B10D3. Next base: position 122,875 of record NZ_JBDPLY010000026.1, on the reverse strand, counting down.
CTTTAACCTTCACGAATGCCGGCGGCGGGCACATCAGCCGCGGAGCCTGGTTCGACCTGGCCGTTGGCACAGCCGGGCTCTTGTACTTTCGGCGGATACACCGAGCACGCACGGCTGCCTAGGCTGATCAGATGGCCACCAACGCACTCCGCGCGCTGTGGGCCGAACCTCGACCCACGAATGCCCCGGACCTGGGGCCGCGGGACTGGGCGTTGGTGGCAGTACTGATCTGCTGGTCGGTGGCGGAAGCGGTGCTTCGCCAGGGCCTGGCGCCACGCCCGCTGCTGCTACTCGCGGTGCTCGGGGTACTCGGCCCCCTGCTGTGGCGACGCACGCACCCGCTCGTCGCGGTCGCGGTCTCCTTCGGCACGTTGACGATCGTCGACATCGTCAGAATCCTCACCGGGGCGCAAGGCGCCCTGCTGAACAGCAGCATTGCGGCGCTGATCCTGGCCTACGCCGTGTTCCGGTGGGGCTCCGGTCGGGAAGCCGCAGGCGGCCTCGGCGTCATCCTGCTCTGGCCGGCTGTCGTCACCGCCCTCGGTGCCGACCCCACCAGCCTGGCGGAGCTGGTCGCGGGATACGCGTTCTTCCTGTTCGCCGCCGCGCTCGGCACCGCGATCCGCTATCGCACGAAGATCCTCATCCGCGACATCGACCAGGCCAAGGCCCGCGAACGCGAACAGCTCGCTCGTGAACTCCACGACACCGTCGCCCATCACGTCTCGGGCATCGCCATCCAGGCCCAAGCAGGCTGTGCCGTCGCGGCCTCCCACCCCGAGCGTGCCGTCGAGGCCCTGGCCGTCATCGAGGACGCAGCGACCCGCACCCTCACCGAGCTGCGCGCCATCGTCGGCGTGCTCCGCGCCACACAGGAGACCGAGTTCGCGCCGCAGCCCGGCGTGGCCGAGGTCGAGCAGCTCGCCACCGATGGCCGGACGCGTCCCTGCGTCAAGGTGACGCTATTCGGCGAGTTCGACGACCTCAGCCCGGCGGTCGGGGCCGCGATCTACCGCCTGGCCCAGGAGTCCATCACCAACGCTCGACGGCACGCCCGTCACGCGACCCAGGTCACCGTCGCCGTCACAGGCGACGCCGACCAGGTACGGCTGACCATCGACGACGACGGCTCCGCCGCCGGCGGCCGCGCCCCGGGAGGCTACGGCCTGGTGGGCATGCGGGAACGCGCCTCACTGCTCGGCGGCACCTTCCACGCAGGCCCCACCGCCGAGCGGGGCTGGCGGGTAGAGGCGGTCCTGCCTCGAACCGGGACGCCACGATGAGCATCAGGGTCCTCATCGCCGACGACCAGGCCATCGTGCGCACCGGGCTGACCATGCTGCTCGACGCCCAACCCGACATCGACGTGGTGGGCGCGGCCGCCGACGGGCGCGAGGCAGTCCGCCTGGCGCTCCAGTTGCGCCCCGACGTCGGCCTGTTCGACATCCGGATGCCGCTGATGGACGGCATCGAAGCCACCCGACGCCTCGCCGGCCCCGGCGTCACCGATCCCCTGGCGATCGTGGTCATCACCACCTTCGACCTCGACGAGTATGTCCACGGGGCGCTCAAAGCCGGCGCCCGCGGGTTCCTCCTCAAGGACGCCGGACCCGCCCTGCTGACCCAGGCCATCCACGCCGCCGCCGACGGAGACGCGCTGATCGCACCCAGCGTGACTGTCCGACTGCTCGCAGCGTTCGCCCACGCACAGACCCCACCACCGAGGCAGCCGATAGAACCGCTCACCGCCCGCGAGGAGGAAGTCCTCGTGCCCGTAGCCCAAGGCCGCACCAACAATGAGATCGCCAGCGAGCTCCATATCACCCCAAGCACCGTCAAAGCCCACCTCGCCAGCCTCATGCGAAAGCTCGGCGCCCGAAACCGCGTCGAGGTCGCCATGTGGGCCCACGAGACCGGCCGCATCTGACGCCACGAAGGCTCCCACCGCCGTTTGCGGCGGGCCCATACGGCGGTATGAAGCCGGGCGTACTGGTCGACTGATGCGGGGTCGGCCGTCTTCCAGGCGGGGGCCGCGATTCGGCATCTCCAGGAGGTCTACCTGGAACATGGCCCCCTCACCCGCGACGAGGCAGCCACCGAACTTCGTCGTTGGGCCCCAGGCTTCCACAGCGCCCGATAATCGCAAGCCGCTAGAGGTTCTTAATCACACTGGTGAACTTTTGGAACTCATTACGACTCATCACTACCTTGGGGCCGTCAGGGTCCTTGCTGTCGCGGAACACCACCATGAGAGTACCGTCGGCGACTTCAACACAATTGTCTCCCGACTCGTTACTGCGGGACGACTTACGCCAGCGAATCTTGCTCATGTCCATCTTTCCCTGATCACCCTTCGGATGAGGTCTCGCGTATCTCTCACGTTCAGCGCCTCGGCCTGTAGTGTTGCCATCGCCTTGTTGACGAATGCCACATGAGGTGGACTCGTTGATGTTTCTCCGCCATAGGCCTTGGCCGTATAGACGACTTGGCGCTGATCGGGGAGTGTAGCGATCGTGAAAGTCGCCCAAACGTTCCGGATGTAGCGAATCGGCGCCACCTGAATACTGATATTCTCTATTTCAGACAGTTCAAGGAGCCTTTCGAGCTGCTCCTTCATGACCGTTTTTCCTCCGACTTCCCGATGTAAGACCGTTTCGTCCATGACCGCTATAACACTTGGCGGCGGTTTGCGACATAGAATCTCCTGCCGCCTCATTCTGTTTTTTACCGCGTCGTCGTCGCTCAGCAGTACGCGAGCATAAGCTTCGTTCTGCAAGAGTCCATAGACCACCCTGTCCTCATAGGAACGGAGCATGTCCGCCGACTGCTCGGCCTTCGGGAAGTTGGCGAAGTACTCGGGGTACTTGTCGGACTTGATGGATTCTAGTAGCTCGTCCCAGACTTCGGCGAGAGTCGTGCCGGACTTGAGAGCACGATCGAGTCGGACGGCGAACTCCCGACGGCAGCGCGTCCGACCGGATTCAACCTGTGCGACGTAACTGCGGGTCACATTGACCAGGTCAGCCAAGGTCTGCTGGTTGAACCCCGCAGCCTTTCGGAGGCGCCTTACCTCTGCCCCGAAGGTCAAGAACTCAGGCTTGACTCGGTTGTACATCGTCATGGCGGCCTCCGGGGGGAAACAGAGGGGGGTGTTAGCAGAAGCGACAGCAGTTGATGCTCTTTTGTTAGTAGTCCGCCGCTTCACAAGCATCATAAACCCGCACGTGGCCTCATGGTGTTCGTTCAATTACTCAGGGTGATAGCGGCGGGTTCTTCCGGTTTGGCGGGTTGGCTCCGTTCGCGATCAGCCCTCGTCCAGGCTGGAGGGGTTACCGATGCCAGCGGTCATGCTCGCGCCGGAGGCGGCGCCGCTCGTGCTCGATCCGTCCGACGAGGCGCCCGCGAAAGCGCGCCGCTACCTCACCGACCGGTTCCGCGAGCTGGGGCACACCGATGACTTCGTCGGACGGCTCGTGGTTACCGAGCTGGTGACCAACAGCTACAAGCACGTCGGGATCGGGCACATCGTCGTCCGCGTCTTTCCGGACGTGCGCGAGCCGCTCGCCGTCATCGAGGTCTGGGACGAGAGCACCGCCCTCCCCGTCGTCCAGAACGAGGACGACGACGCCGAGAGCGGGCGCGGCCTGCTGCTGATGGCGCAACTCGTTCACGACTGGGGCGTCCGGCCGCTCAACGAGGAAGGCAAGGTCGTATGGGCTCGCTGCGCCCGCTGAACGTCCAAGCGGGCCCGTACGACCGGGCTCCGGCCGGACCTCTGGAGCTGAATCTCGACATCGACCGGGCTCTCGCCGACTTACAGCGCGCCTTCCCGGGCATCTGCATCTGGCACCGGGACTTCACCGGTTCGCTGTGGGCGCTCCTTCCGGACCGGCTGGTCGAGGCCAGGACGGCTGCCGGACTGGCCCGCCAACTACGCGCCGGCCTGCCTCGCCCGCATTTCCGGGCCCAGCCCGAGGCGCGTCCTCGCCACGCTCGGCCGTCCACCCGGCGACCTGCGAGACGCGGCAGGCGTTCCCGGCGTCGCCTGCTTCGCCGGCTCCTGGCCCCCGCGGCTTCGCTCCCATGACCGCGGGAAGCGCCCGCACGCCCTGCGGGTGCCTGGGCGACGTGGTCAGCGGGCGCGGGGGCTTCGGGCTTCTGTGACGGTCCAGGCGAGCAGGGCGAGCAGCGGGAGTGTGCCGCCGGCGACGGTGACCGCGGGCCAGCCGCCGGAGTGGTAGGCGTACGCGCCGAGCTGGGAGCCGAGCGCGCCGCCCAGGAAGATCGTGGCCAGGTAGGAGCTGTTGATGCGGGCCCGCGCCTCCGGGTCGAGCGCGTGGACGGAGTGCTGGCCGAGGATGAACGAGCCCTGCACCGCCATGTCGACGAGCACGGCCGCGGCGGCGAGGAGCAGGACGTGGTCGCGGCCGAGCCCGCCCACGACGAACGCCAGCACGCCCATGCCGTAGGCGACCGCCGTCATCGGCCGGTTGAGGCCGCGGTCGGCCCAGCGCCCGGCCGCCGGGGCGATCATCGCGCCGCCCGCGCCGACCAGCGCGAAGAGGCCGACGCCCAGCTCCGAGTAGTGGAACGGCGCGCCGGTCAGCACGTAGGACACGGTGGTCCAGTATGCGGAGAACGCGCCGAACAGCGCGGCCTGGAACAGGGCGCGGCGCCGGAGCGGCGCGTGGACCCGGAGGAGCCGGCCCGTGGAGCGCAGCAGCCGCCCGTACGGCTCGTGCGTCGTCGGGGCGCGCGACGGAAGCGCCGACCGCAGCGCCACCGCGAGGACGGCCATGAACGCGGCGGACGCGAGATAGACGACGCGCCATCCGGCGACCTCGGCGATCAGGCTGCCCGCGGTGCGTGACAAGAGGATCCCGGCGAGCAGGCCGCTCATCACCTGGCCGACGACGCGGCCGCGCCGATGGTCGGGCGCGAGGTTGGCGGCGAACGGCACCAGGATCTGCGCCACCACCGACATCGCGCCGATGACCAGCGCGGCGGCGAGCAGCACCGGGAAGTACGCCGCCGTCCCGGCCACGACCAGCGCGGCCGTCACCACGCCCAGCATCACCGAGACCAGGCGGCGGGTCTCGAACCGGTCGCCGAGCGGGACCAGCAGCACCATCCCGGCCGCGTAGCCGATCTGGGTGACGGTGACCAGGCTCCCCGCGGCGACGTCGCCGACGTGGAACGCGTCGCGCAGGCCGGCCAGCAAGGGCTGGGCGTAGTACAGGTTCGCGACGGTCAGCCCGCAGGCGACCGCCAGGAGCAGGACGGTCCGGCCCGGCGGAGCCTGCCCGGCCTCGGTCGTCGTCTCGGATCGCGCGTCGACGGACACGAACACCTCACGGAATCGGGAACCGGTTTAACTGGTGCCCAGACGGTACCAGTCAAACCGGTTCCTTGGTTAGGCTGGGTGCATGGCCACACGCTTCCGCCAGGGGGCCGGGCGCCTCAGCCTGGACTTCGTCAGGACGCTCCGCTTCCGGGGCACGGACCACACCATCGAGGAGCTGCCCGACCTGGCGGCGGTGACCGCCTGGATCGAGCAGTGCGTCCCGCATGTAGAGGGCCCCGCGGGCGCGACCGGCGCCGCCGAGGCCCGCACGGTGCGCGAGGCGATCCACGAGATGGTCACCGCGGCGTGGCGCGGCGAGCGGATCCCCGCGACGGTGCGGGACGTGGTCAACGGCGCCGCCGCCCGGCCCGTGCCCGCACCGCACATGGACGCCGAAGGCGACGTGCGGTGGCAGGCCGACGACCTCGTCTCGGCCGTTCTCGCAGTCCTCTCCCGCGACGTGCTGGAGCTCGTCGCCTCGCCGCACCTCGCGCGCCTCCGCCAATGCGCCGGAACCGACTGCAGCGCCCTGTTCCTAGACCTGTCCCGGCCGGGCAGGCGGCGCTGGTGCTCCATGGACCACTGCGGCAACCGCGCCAAGAAGGAGACCCTGCGTCGCCGTGCCGGGCGGCCCTGACGCCGGACAGCGCTGTAGCCCCTGCCCGGCCGGGCAGGGGCTACAGCGCCGCTCGGGTTAGAACGCCTCTTCGGGGAGGTCCATGACGTCGAGGTTGGTGGCCTCGGTGATGGCCCGCTCGGACGCGAGGCGCGGCAGGACGGTCTGGCAGAAGAACTGCGCCGCCGCGACCTTGCCGGTGTAGAACGCCTTGTCGGAGCCGGAGACGTCCCCGCCGCCGAGGGCGGTCAGCGCGACGTCGGCCTGGCGGAGGAGCAGCCAGCCGACGATGAGGTCGCCGAGGGCGAGCAGCAGCCGGGACGAGTTGAGCCCGATCTTGTACAGCTCCTTCGGCTTCTCCATCGAGCCGAGCGCCCATCCGACCATCGGGTCGATGATGCCCTGGACGTCGTCGAGGGCGCGGCCGAGCAGAGCCCGCTCGTTCTTCAGCCGCCCGTTGCCCGCCTCGGACTCGGCGAACGCCCTGATCTCGCCGGCGAGCACCTTCAGTGCCTCGCCGTTGTCCCGCAGGATCTTGCGGAAGAACAGGTCCTGGCCCTGGATCGCGGTGGTGCCCTCATAGAGGGTGTCGATCTTGGAGTCGCGGATGTACTGCTCGATCGGGTAGTCCTGCAGGAAGCCGGAGCCGCCGAGGGTCTGCAGCGACTCGGCGCCGAGCAGCGCGTAGGCCCGCTCGGAGCCGAAGCCCTTCACGATCGGCAGCAGCAGGTCGTTGATCTTCTCGGCGGTCTCGTCCTTGCGGCCCTCGTGCTCGGCGATCTGCACGGCGTCCTGGTAGGACGCGGTGAGCAGCACCAGCGCGCGCATGCCCTCGGCGTAGGCCTTCTGCGTCATGAGGCTGCGGCGGACGTCCGGGTGGTGGGTGATCGTGACGCGCGGAGCGGTCTTGTCCGTCATCTGCGTCATGTCGGCGCCCTGCACGCGCTCCCTGGCGTACTCCAGCGCGTTCAGGTAGCCGGTCGACAGGGTCGCGATGGCCTTGGTGCCGACCATCATCCGGGCGTACTCGATGACGAGGAACATCTGCCTGATGCCCTGGTGGACGTCGCCGACGAGGTAGCCGATCGCCGGGTGCTTCTCGCCGAGGGTCAGCTCGCAGGTCGTGGAGACCTTCAGGCCCATCTTCTTCTCGACGTTGGTCACGTAGGCGCCGTTGCGCTCGCCCAGTTCGCCGGTCTCCACGTCGACCAGGTACTTGGGGACGAGGAACATCGACAGGCCCTTGGTGCCTGGGCCGGCGCCCTCGGGACGGGCCAGCACCAGGTGGAAGATGTTCTCGGCCATGTCGTGCTCGGCCGAGGTGATGAAGCGCTTGACGCCCTCGATGTGCCAGGTGCCGTCCGGCTGCCGGACGGCCTTGGCGCGTCCGGCGCCGACGTCGGAGCCGGCGTCCGGCTCGGTCAGCACCATCGTGGCGCCCCACTGCCGGTCAAGCGCCAGCTCGGCGAACTTCTTCTGCTCGGGCGTGCCGATGTGCCACAGGATCTGCGCGAAGCCGGGGCCGGACGCGAACATGTAGACGGCCGGGTTGGCCCCCAGCACCTGCTCGGCGACCGCCCAGGTGAGGGAGCGGGGGGCGCCGCTGCCGCCGAAATCGGAGGCGAGGTCGAGGCGGTACCATTCGGCGTCCATCCAAGCCCGGAACGACTTCTTGAAGCCCTCCGGCATCGTCACCGTGCCGGTGGCGGGGTCGAACACGGGGGGGTTGCGGTCGGCGTCCTCGAAGGAGTCGGCGATCGGCCCCTCGGCCAGCCGGTTCACCTCGTCGAGGATGCTGCGCGCGGTGTCCTCGTCGATCTCCGCGTACGGGCCGCTGCCGAGGAGGTCCTGGCGCCTGAACACCTCGAAGAGGTTGAACTCCAGGTCCCGGAGGTTGCTCTTGTAGTGCCCCATTCGAGACTCCGTCTGGTCCGGCGGCGGCCGGGGGCCCCGCTTCTACTGGCAAGTAACTCGACATCATGCTACCCGCTGGTAACCAGTGGTGAACACCCCGCATCGGCCTGAATCTGGGGGATACAGGCCACATCCGTCCCCCGCCCCGAACTCCCGGGTGAGCCGCGTCACCCGGGTCGCGAAGGCCCGCCGCGCCCCGACCGGCGGGTTCGTCCCGCAGGCCCCACCCGGCTACAGCCGCCCCGTACGTGGTGGCAAGATCGAGCGGGCGCGTACACACCCGCGGTGCACGAGGAGGTGCGCAATGCAGCAGGAGGAGTCGGAGGCGCCGAGGCTGACCGTCATCGGCACCGGCTACCTCGGCGCCACGCACGCGATCTGCATGGCCGTGCTCGGCTATGAGGTCCTCGGCGTGGACGTCGACCGCCGGAAGGTCGAACGGCTGGCGTCCGGCGAGGTCCCGATCTTCGAACCGGGGCTGCCGGAGCTGCTCACCAAGGCGCTCGACTCGGGCCGGCTCCGGTTCACCACCTCGTTCGAGGAGGCCGGGGAGTTCGGTGACGTCCATTTCGTCTGCGTCGGAACCCCACAGCAGGAGGGCTCGGACGCCGCCGACCTGACCTACGTCGACGCCGCCGTCCGCTCCCTCGCGCCGCACCTGCGCCGCCGCGCCCTGGTGGTCGGCAAGTCCACGGTGCCGGTCGGGACGGCCGCGCGCCTCACCGGCCTCGTCCAGGAGCTCGCGCCCGCCGGCACCGACGTGGAGCTGGCGTGGAACCCCGAGTTCCTGCGCGAGGGCTTCGCCGTGGACGACACGCTGCGCCCCGACCGGCTGGTGTTCGGCGTCGCGTCCGACTGGGCGGACGCGCGGCTGCGCGCGGCGTTCAAGCCCGTCCTCGACCTCGGCACCCCGGTGGTCCGGACCGACCTCGCCACCGCCGAGCTGGTCAAGGTCGCGGCGAACTCGTTCCTCGCGACCAAGATCTCCTACATCAACGCGATGGCGGAGGTCTGCGAGGCGGTCGGCGCGGACGTCAAGGACCTCGCGGACTCGCTCGCGCTGGACGACCGGATCGGCGGCAGGTTCCTGCGTCCCGGCCTCGGGTTCGGCGGCGGCTGCCTGCCCAAGGACATTCGGGCGTTCGCGCACCGCGCGGAGGAGATCGGCGTCGGCCAGGCGGTGTCGTTCCTGCGCGAGGTGGACGACATCAACCGCCGCCGCCGCGCCCGCACCGTCGACCTCGTCCGGGAGCTGCTCGGCGGCGACTTCACCGGCAAGCGCATCGCCGCGTGGGGCGCCGCCTTCAAGCCCAACTCCGACGACATCCGCGACGCGCCCGGCCTGGACGTGGCGCGCACGATGCACGGCCTCGGCGCGGACGTCCGGGTCTACGACCCGGCGGCGCTCGACAACGCGCGCGAGGCGTTCCCCGAGCTGCGGTACGGCGACAGCGCGTTCGACGTCGCGCGGGACGCCGACGTCGTCGTCCTGCTGACCGAGTGGTCGGACTTCCGGGAGATCGACCCGGCGGCGCTCGCGGACGTCGTCCGCCACAAACGGGTCGTGGACGGACGCCACGCGCTCGACGCCGTCACGTGGCGGAAAGCCGGCTGGGAGTACCGCGCACTGGGACGTCCCAGCGCGGGAACAGGCGGCGCCTAGGGGCCGTTGACGGAGACGAGGGCACGCACTGGCCCTCCCGGACGAGGTGCGTCGTACCCGGCAGGCGAAGACGGCGCGTGACCACAGCCGTCTCGTACCGGGAGCAGAACCATGGCCTGGATCCTCGTCATCGTCGCCGGACTCTTCGAAGTCGCGATGGCCCTGTGCCTGAAGGGCAGCAAGGGTTTCACCGAACCGCTGCCGTCCGCCGGGTTCGCGCTGTTCGCCGTGACCAGCTTCGGCCTGCTCAGCCTCGCCCTGAAGAACCTCGACGTCGGAACCGCCTACGCGGTCTGGGTCGGCATCGGCGCCGTGGGGACGGCCGCGCTCGGCATGGCGCTGATGGGCGACCAGGTCTCCGTCCTCAAGATCGCCGCGCTGGCCTGCATCATCGCCGGGGTCGTCGGCCTCAACCTGGCCGGGGGCGGCCACTGACCCGGCCATTCGCGGGTCGCCACGGCTTGCAGGAACGTAGTGTCCCGTAACAGCGTCTATGGGACGAGAGCGCGGGGAGTCGCTCGAACACGGGAGGACGGACCTTGGTCTTCAAGAAGCTGCGTCAGGCGATGGGCATCGGCGGCCCCTCGATCGAGACGATCCTGCAGAATCCGAACACCACGCCGGGCGGTGTCGTCACCGGCGAGATCACCATCATCGGCGGGCAGTTCAACTCCGACATCAAGACGGTGAACCTCGCCCTGCGCACCCGGGTCGAGGTCGAGTCGGGCGACAACGAGTACTCCTCCAACCTGGAGTACGCCAAGATGCCCGTCGCCGGCGGGTTCAGCCTCCAGGAGGGCGCGCGGCACAGCGTCCCGTTCCAGTTCCCCATCCCGTGGGAGGCGCCGCTGACCCACATGTACGGTCGGCCGCTGCACGGCACCACCGTCGGGATCGCGACGGAGCTGGAGGTCGCGGGCGCCGTCGACCCGGGCGACCTCGACCCGATCGCCGTCCATCCGCTGCCCGCGCAGGAGCGCATCCTCGCGGCCTTCTCCAACCTCGGCTTCCAGTTCCGCAACGCCGACTGCGAGAAGGGCCGCATCTGGGGCGTCCACCAGGAGCTCCCCTTCTACCAGGAGATCGAGTTCTACCCGCCGGGCCAGTACGCGCGCGGCATCAAGCAGCTCGAAGTGACGTTCGTGTCCTACCCGCAGTCGATGGAGGTCGTGCTGGAGCTCGACAAGCGCGGCGGGGTCTTCACCGAGGGCCACGACGCGTTCAGCCGGTTCACCGTCGACTACGCGACCGTCGAGCACACCAACTGGGAGCAGCAGCTCGACGGCTTCCTCCAGGACGCCGGACGCCGCCGCGGCTTCTTCTAGCCACCCCCGGGATCCCCTCCGCGATCTTGATCGCGGAGGGGATCGCCGCGTAGAAAGAGGTTCCGTGCCCCAACCCCCCGGACTCACCCACGCGGAACGGCGCCTCTGGAACGCGTTCCCCACCGGCTCGACCGTCGTGCTCGGCGACGACCGCCCCGCCGGCCCCGACCCCGAGCGGATCGTCCGCGCGGAGATCATCACCCGGCTGCTGCTCGGGGCCTGCGAGACCCGTCCCGGCGCGGTCGCGGCCGTCCGGCTCCAGGGCGCCTACGTCACCGGGCAACTCGACGTGTCCGGCGGCGACGTCGACTACGAGCTGCTCCTGGCGGAGTGCCGGTTCGTCGAGGAACCGGACTTCTCCAACGCCGACACGCGGCAGATGCGGTTCTCGAACTGCTGGATGCCCGGGTTCGACGGCGGCGGGCTCCGCGCGGACGGCTACCTCAGCATGTCCGGGTCGGAGATCGACGGCGAGGTGCGGCTCCCCCGGGCGCAGCTGAGCGGCGGCCTGCGGATGAACGGCACCCGCATCACCGCGTCCGAGCCGGGCAAGTGGGCGGTGTTCAGCGGCGGGCTCGTCGTGGACGTCGGCACCTTCATCCGGGACGCCGAGATCACCGGCGGCGTGCGGTTCGTCGGGGCCCGCATGAACGGCGGCCTGTTCATGGAGCGGACCACGCTGGCCAACCCGGGCCGCATCGCGCTGGACGCGCAGAACATGATCGTCGAGGACACCGCCGAGTTCAGCAACGGCTTCACCGCGCTCGGCACCGTCCGGCTGCGCAGCGCCCGCTTCAACGGCATCCTGTCGTTCTCCCGGGCGCGCCTCGACTCCGGCGACCCGGACCGGATGGCGCTGCACGCCAGCCACATCCAGGCGGACGAGCTGCTGCTGTGGCCGGCGGAGCGGATCCAGGGCCGGGTCTCGCTCTCCTACTCCCGGATCGACCTGATCCAGGATCATCCGGATATCTGGCCGGACAAGCTGTGGCTGAACGGCATGACGTACCAGACGCTGCGCGGCGCCGAGTTCAAGCATCGGCTCGACTGGGTGTCGCGGGACGAGGAGTTCCATCTCCAGCCCTACGAGCAGCTCGCCGCCTGGTACCACGGCATCGGCCACGACGACCTGGCCCGCAAGGTGCAGCTCGCCAAGATGCGGGCCCGCCGCCGAGGGCTGAACCCCGTCGGCAAGGCGTGGAACCACCTGCTCGACTGGACGGTCGGGTTCGGGTACCGGCCGTGGCTGGCGTTCGCGTGGTTCGCCGCCCTGCTGGCCATCGGGACGACGGTGTTCTCGATCGAGCATCCGCGTCCGATCAAGCCGGGCAACGAGCTCCCGACGTTCCACGCGCTGATCTACACCCTGGACCTGCTGATCCCGCTGGACACGTTCGGGCAGCAGCTGTCCTACGACGCGGTCGACTGGTCTCGCTGGGTGGCCTACGGGCTCGTCACGACGGGTTGGGTCCTGGCCACCGCTCTCATCGCGGGCGCGACGCGCGTCCTGCGCCCGAACTAACGCGCGGCCCCCGACGTCCACCGGGATAGGGGGTCGACGAGAATGGAAGGCCATGGGCACGTATCTGATCACGGGCGCCACGGGCGGAATCGGCACGGCGGTGGCCGAGCTGCTGCGCGAGCGCGGGCACGACCTCGTCCTCGCCGGCCGCTCCGCCGAGCGCCTGGACACGCTCGCCGCCGCGCTGCGCGGCGGCGCGAACGCCGCCACCCAGGTCATCAACCCGGGCGCGGTCGCCTCGCCGCCGCGCGCCGCGACCATCGCCACGATCCCGCTCGACCTGACCGAGCCGCGCCGCATCGAGGCGGCCCTCGCGCTGGCGGGGATCCCGCCGCGGCTCGACGGCCTCATCCACACGGCGGGGATGGTGCATCTCGGGCCGGTCGCCGAGATGGAGGCCGACGAGTGGATCGAGCACCTGTCGGTCAACCTGGTGTCGGCGGCGGAGATGACCCGGCTGCTGCTGCCCGCGCTGCGCGCCGCCGGAGGGCACGTCGTCTTCGTCAACTCCACCGCCGGGCTGCGCGCCAACCCGGAGTGGTCGGCCTACGCCGCGAGCAAGTACGGCCTGCGCGCGCTCGCCGACTCGCTGCGCGCGGAGGAGCCGTCCCTGCGCGTCACGAGCGTCTACCCCGGCCGGACGGCCACGCAGATGCAGCGGAGCGTCCGCGCCCAGGAGGGCCACCCCTACGCGGAGGAGGACTTCGCGGCCCCCGGCACCGTGGCGCGCGTCCTCGTGGCCGCGCTGGAGACGCCCCGCGACGCGGTGGTCTCGGACGTCACCGTCAGGCCGAACTAGGGTCCCGGCGCAGCACCCACGAGGCGAGGACGCCGCCGAGCAGCCCGAACAGGTGGCCCTGCCACGAGATGGTCGGGTCGCTCGGAAGGACGCCGAGCAGCATCGTCCCGTAGACGGCCACGACGCCGACCGCGATGCCGATGTCGAGCAGCCGCCGCTCGAAGATCCCGCGGCCGACGAGGTAACCGAAGAACCCGAAGATCAGGATGCTGGACCCGAGCGTGTTCGCGGAGCTGATGAACCACACGCCGAGCCCGCCGACCACGATGATGATGAGGCTGGCGACGAGGAACTTCGCGATCCCCCGCGCCGCCGCGATGAACCCGAGGATGAGGAACGGCACCGTGTTGGCCATCAGGTGCCCGAACCCGCCGTGCATGAACGGCGCGGTGAAGATGTCCGGCAGGTCGTCGACGTCCCGCGGCTGGATCCCGAACCGGTCGAGCCACCCGTTGCTCGTGTAGTCGACCGCTTCCAGCACCCACATCACGGCGGTCACGGACAGGATCAGCACGCCCGCCGAAAGCGCGCGAGCGCCGTGCCTGGCGAGCGATTCGGAACGCTGCCGGTCGGGGGTATAGCTCATATCAGCCACCGTATGTCTGGACGTCCCTGGGTGGTCAACGCTCGGGACGCCCCGAAGGTGCCAGGCCGCCGAGTCTGGGCGTCAGCGCCCGCGGGCAGGACGCGGGCCAGGCCGGTCCTTCCAGCACGGACGGGCCCGTTCGGCGTCGGCGGCGGTGCGGTCCCCACCTGCCCCTGAGCCTCACCCGCGACGAAGTAGATCGTCATTGTTCCGAGCTTTGGCCAAATGTCGGTTTTGGGTGACGCTCCGTGAGCATCACTCGCACGTCAGCCGACACATGCGCGTATGGGGGGGCATCGTGAGCCAGGATGACAGGCAGGGCGCCGGACAGGGCGCGGCTGGGACGATGCGCAAGCGAGGAGCCGACGGAGGGTCGAGCGAACTCGTCACCTCCGGCGGCAATACCAGGATCGCCGACGACGTCGTCGCGAAGATCGCCACCATGGCCGCCAGGCAGGTCGGCGGCGTGCACGAGATGGGCGCGGGCATGTCCCGGACGCTCGGATCGGTCAGGGAGCGTCTGCCGGGCGTGGCGGCTGACACCACGCAGGGCGTGGCCGTGCAGGTCGGTGAGCGTCAGGCAGCCGTCGACATCGACCTGGTCGTGGACTACGGGCTGTCCATCCCCGACCTGGCCGCAGCCGTCCGGACCAACGTCGTCAACGAGATCGAGCACATGTGCGGTCTGGAGGTCGTCGAGGTGAACATCACCGTGGACGACGTCCACGTGCCCGGCGACGAGCCGGAACCGCGGCCCGAGGAGTCCCGAGTTCGATGATCACCCCGGCGGACGCGGTGGGCGCGTCCCACCGGCCCTGGTCAGGGGCCGTCGGCGGAACCGGCGCGGCGGCCACCCGCTCATGGGTGGCGGCCGGCGGCCCGGAGCCGCTCGCGGAACTAGCCGAGCAGGTCGCGGAGACGGCCATGACATGCCCGGACGTACTGGGGCTGACGGCCGGTCCACGCGGCTGGATCGTGACCTACCGTGCCGGCCCCCCGTTCGCGGGGGTCGCCGTTCACGAGGCGGTGATCGAGGTGGGGGTGGTCGTCCGGTACGGACGCCCCTTCGCCGAGATCGCCGAAGACGTCCGGCGTCTGGTACGTCCGCTGGCCGGTCGGCGGAAGGTGGATGTGCTGATCGGGGGCGTGGCCGAAGACGGGTGAGCGTCCCGCGGAGCCAAGTGGGAGATCCAGATGGATGTGAAAATGCTGTGGCCTCTGGTCGGACTGGCCTTCGGGGTGGCCCTGGGATTCGCCGGAGCGTTCGGCGGCGCCGGCCCGTTCTTCCTCGTGCTGTTCCTCGGCGCGCTCGGCTTCGTCGTCGGCCGCGTCATCGAGGGCAGTCTCGACCTCAGGGAGATCTTCTCCCCGGGCAGCGCGAGACGGCGGCCGCGATGACGATCACCGAGCGCGGCAGGACGACGATCCGCGACCAGGCCGTCGCGCGCATCGTCGTCAAGGCCGCCCAGGACGTCGAGGCGTCCGGCGGCCTCGGCCGGACGATCGCCGGCGTGACGGTCCCCGGGCGGCGCCCCGCCCGCACCGAGGTGCGGGTGAACGGCGACATCGTCACGGCCAGGGTCACGCTGTCGGTGACGTACCCGATGCCGGTGCGCACCGTCGCCCGCCGGGTGCGCCAGAGCGTCCGCGATCAGGTGACGCGGCTGACCGGACTCACCGTCCGGCAGGTGGACGTCGACGTGGCCGAGTTGAGCCATCCGGCGGCGGGCGAGAGGACCGTGCTGTGACCGCGCGCGCCGGCGCCCGGCCCGCCACGGAGCCGCGCACGCGCGCGACCGGTGCGCGTAAGGCCGACCGGGCCGCCAAGCACGCGTTCCGCGCGCGCCGGGTGCTGCCGGCCCTCGCCGGGGCCTTGCTGATGGCGGCGACCGGCACGCTGACGGCGATCGAGGTCATCTCGGCGTCGCTGGACCGCCAGGCGCACATCTTCCCGTACAGGTGGGTGCAGGACGCGGACTGGAACGACTGGTACGCGCTCGCGATCTTCGCGGCCCTGGCGCTGATCGGTGTCTGCTTCGTGCTGGCCGCGCTGCTGCCGGGCACGTCCCGAATCGTTCCACTCCACGGACGGGACCCGAGCCTGATCATGGGGGTGAGCAGGCGCGGGCTCAAGCGCGTCGTCTCCGCCGCGGCCGAAGGGGCGCCGGGCGTGTCGGGCGTCCGGAGGGTGCGGCTGCGCCGCCGGCAGGTGAAGGTGGTCGCGGAGACACCCGTGCATGCCCCTGCCGGACTGGACGAAGGGGTCGCCGAGGCCGTGCGCGAGCGGCTCGACCAGCTTGGGCCGCTGCCCACCCGCTCGGTCGCGGTGCGAATGCTGCACCGGGAGGGATGATGGACCGCCGTCCCGCGCACGTCAACCGCACCGGCCTGCTCCTGCTCGGCATCGTCCTCGCCGCCGCCGGGGGCGGTGGCCTCGCCCGTGGCCTGGGCGCCTTCGGAGACGCCCGAGCCTCCGCCCCGGTGCTCGGAGAGGCACGCCGCTTCAGCAACGAGCACGGCTGGTTCTGGCCGGCCGTCGCCGCGGCGGCCGTCGTCATGGTCCTGCTGGGAGTGGCCTGGCTGCTCCAGCACGTCCGCTCCGGCCGGTTGCGGGGCCTGGCACTGGAGCCGGACGTCGAGGCCGGCACGACACGGGTGGAGGCCAGGGCCATCGCGGGCGCGCTGGAAGCCGAGATAGGCGAGTACCCGGGTGTACACAAGGTGCGGGCAGGGCTGATCGGTTCGTCGAAGCGGTCCGAGCTGCACCTGAACATCGCCTACGGACAGGACGCTGACCCCGCCGAGCTGCGGCGGCGCATCCAGGACGAGGCCATCCCCCGACTCTGCACGGCTCTCGAACGCGGGTCGATCCCCACCGTGGTGCGCCTGCGGCCCCTGCCCCGAAAGCAACCGGCGACCGTCATCTGAAAGGCGGCGGCACGTTGCCCCAGCGCGAGATCCGGTTCGTGACCCGCTCAGGACCGGCCGGTCATCCAGCCCATCGACAACCCGGTGAACGTACGTGGTCAGCGCAGGTGGATGACACTAGGCGGCCGAGGCGTGCTCGGGCTCCGAGGCGTCGCCGCGGACCACGATGACGGGCAGCGGGCGCCGCGCGGGGGCGTCGGCGGTCCGGCGCAGGTAGCGGCGCTCCTCGGGGGTCGTCCCGCCCCAGACGCCGTCGGGCTCGCCGACCTTCAGGGCCCACGCGAGGCAGTCGGCCTTCACCGGGCAGTTGGCGCAGATCGCCTTGGCGGCGTCCTCCTGCGCCTGGAGCACCGGAGCGGAGTACCCGATCGGGAAGAACAGGTCGGGATCGGCGCCGCGGCAGATGGCGTGGTCGGTCCAGTGTTCCTCGTTCTCGTTGTTGTGCATTGGATCTCCCTGCGCGGCGACGAGACCACCGTGGAGTCCGGAGGTGGTCTCCACTCAGCGTAGTACTACAACTCGTAGTACTACAAGACATGGGTGAACGTTGCAAATTAGCGCCTGGATAACCTGGGAGTGTGCAGCGTGATCAAGAAGTGACCTTCCGCGAGGCGACCGTGGACGATCTGCCCCAGATCGTCCGGCTACTCGCCGACGATCCCCTGGGCGCCACGCGCGAAACACCGGGAGAGGAGATTCCGGAGGCCTATTTCTCCGCCTTCGCCGCGATCGACAAGGACCCCAACAACACCGTCGTCGTCGCGGTGGCCGCCGGGCGGGTCGCCGGCACGCTCCAGCTCACCTTCATCCCCGGCCTCACCTACACCGGCGGCGAGCGCGCGCAGATCGAGGGCGTCCGCGTCGCGGCCGAGTACCGCGGCGCCGGCCTCGGCCAGCAGATGATCAACTGGGCCATCGACCGGGCCCGCGCCCGCGGCTGCCGCGTCGTCCAGCTCACCACCGACCGCCAGCGCCCCGACGCGATCCGCTTCTACCAGAAGATCGGCTTCCGCCCGTCCCACATGGGCATGAAGTACCACCTCACCTGAGGGCCTCCTGCCAGCGCGCCGTGTCGGTGTACTGGTGCAGCCAGGAGATCCTGCCGTCGGTGACGCGCCACAGGTGGGCGAACTCGGCGTCGTAGGGACGCCCGGTGGCCCGCGCCTTGCCCCTGTAGTGCCCGGTCACCACGACGAGCCCGTCGGCGGTCTCGTGCCAGGTCTCGGCGTAGGGCGCCGTGTCATAGGCCGCGAAGACCGGCCCCCAGACCCGCTCCAGGGTCTCCCGGGGCCCGTGGAAGGCTCCGCCCGCATCGCAGGGCAGGCCCGGCGCCGTGTGCGCCTCGAAGTCGGGATGGAGCAGCGCGAGGAGCGCCACCCCGTCCCCCGCCTGGGTCGCGGTGTAGAACCCCCGGACGATCTCGGTCGCCGTCATGGCGCCTCCTTTTTTAGAGGATCTGTTCTAGAATGAACTCACTACTATCACCGAAGGGGAGCCATGGGAAGACCGGCCAAGTTCACCGAGGACCAGATCCTCGACGCCGCCCTGGCGGTGGCGGCCGAGCACGGCCCGGCGTCCGCGACCATCGCCGCCATCGCCGCCCGCCTCGGTGCCCCGTCCGGCTCCCTCTACCACCGCTTCGGCTCCCGCGACCTGCTGCTCGCCGCCCTGTGGATCCGCTGCGTCCGCCGCTTCCAGGAGGGGTTCGTCACGGCCCTGGCGGACGGTGACGCCGTGGCCGCCGCCCTCCACACGCCCCGCTGGTGCCGCGCGCACCCGGACGAGGCCGCGGTCCTCCTGCTCCACCGCCGCCAGGACCTCGCCGCCGCGTGGCCCACCGAACTCGCCGCGGACCTGGAGACCCTGAACACCCGGGCGGCGGACGCCCTGGCCTCCCACGCCCGCCACCGCGGCATCGACCGCGACCGGCTCCTGTTCGCCACGGTCGACGTGCCCTACGGCGCCGTCCGACGCCACCTGCTCGCCAGGCGCCCCCCGCCGGCGTCGGTGGACGACCTGATCGCCCATACCTGCCGCGCCGTCCTCCCCGGATGATCTGCACGCGGTGTGACGGTCAAGCGTACGGAAGGTTTCTTTTGCCGTTCATCTCGGCGTGAAATGCTGGTCACTTGGGTGTGCACGCCGCGTCGTCGATCAGCCCGGAGGAGTAGAGCGTGACCGACAGGCATCTGGAGATCGAGCAGAAGTACGACGCCGCGGCCGCCTTCGCCCTGCCGGACCTGGACGGGCTGCCGGGCGTGGCGACGATCGCGGAGCCCGAGGTCCAGGAGCTGCACGCCACCTACTTCGACACCGGGGACCTGCGGCTCGCCGCCGCGAAGATCGCGCTGCGCCGGCGGCGGGGCGGGCAGGACGCCGGATGGCACCTGAAGGTGCAGGTCGGGCCGGACAGCAAGGAGGAGCTGCGGGCTCCGCTCGGCCGGCCGTCGGTCGTCCCGGCGCGGCTGGCGGGGCTGGTCGCGGCGCACACGCGCGGGGCGGAGCTGCGCCCCGTCGCGACGCTGGAGACACGGCGAACGGTCGTCCGGCTCCTCGGCCCGGACGGCGAGCTGCTCGCCGAGGTCGCCGACGACCTGGTGACCGGGCGCGGCGAGCAGGACGACGAGCCGCGGCACTGGCGGGAGATCGAGGTCGAGCTGGGGCCGGGCGGGACGCCCGAGCTGCTGAAGGCTGCCGGCAAGCGGCTGCGGAAGGCCGGCGCGAAGAAGGCCACGTCGTCCTCGAAGCTGGGGCGGCTCCTCGGTGCCGCCATCGTGCCGTCGGAGGCGGCGGCGCAGCGCGCCGCGGCCAGGTCGCGCCTCACCGCGGCCACCTCCAACGGGAAGGCGCCGTCGATCACCACGGGCGACGTCGTGCTGGCCTACCTCGCCGAGCAGGTCGAGGCGATCCTCCGGTACGACCCGAAGGCGCGGCTCGGCGAGGAGGACGCCGTCCACCGGATGCGGGTGGCGGTCCGCCGGACGCGGAGCGCCCTGCGCAGCTACCGCCCCGTCCTCGACACCGAGCGGACGGTGGAGCTCGGGCCCGAGCTGCGGTGGCTGGCGCAGGTCCTCGGCGAGGTGCGCGACCTCGAGGTGCTGCGCATGCGGTTCCGGGACGCCCCGGCCTTCCTGCTGGACGACCTGCGGCGGCGGGAGGCCGCCGCGTACCGGCGGATGAACGCGGCCCTGAAGGATGAGCGGTACTTCACGCTCCTCGACGAACTCGACCGGCTCGTCGCCGACCCGCCGTTCGCGATGGGGGCGGAGCGCAAGGCCCGCAAGGAGCTCCCCGGGCTCGTCACCCGCGCGTGGGACCGGATGGCGAAGGAGTACGGGTCGATCAGGACGGCCCGCGACCCCGACTACGCGCGGCACGAGACCCGCAAGGCCGCCAAGCGCGCCCGGTACGCCGCCGAGCTGGCGGTCCCGGTGCTGGGGGTGGCGGCGAAGCGGGTCGTGAAGGACGCCAAGCGCATCCAGGAGGTCCTCGGCGACTACCAGGACGGCGTGATCGCGATGGAGCACCTGGAGAACGCCGCCGGGCGCGCGAGGACGACCGGGGAGGCGTTCACGCTCGGCGCCCTCTACGGCAAGGAGAAGTGCCAGGCCGAGGCCGCCCGGGACCGGCTCGCGACCACGTGGTCCCAGACGCTCGGGCCCTCGTTCTAGGGCCCGTGCCGCTCCAGGGCGGCCATCGAGCCGCCCGCCAGGTGGGCGGTCCAGAACTCGCCCTTCCGCAGCTCCGGGTTCTCCGGCACGTCCTCGCCCAGCTTCCTGCACAGCCCGCCGACGAGCTCGGAGACGATCTCGCCGTGCGTGCAGACGACCGTCGGTTCCCCGGCCAGGGCGAGCAGCCGCTCCACGGCCTGCTCCGGGTTCGTGTCGCCGACCGTGAACGCCGGCTCCGTCACGATGGACGTGCGGGCCAGGCGCGCGTAGGGCAGCACGGTCTCCAGGCAGCGCGCCGTCGTGGAGCTGACCACCCGCATGGGCCCGTAGGAGTGCAGCAGGGCGGCGAGGCCGGCCGCCTCCGCGCGGCCCGTCTCGTCCAGCGGGCGCAGCTCGTCGGCCTCCCGCCACGCCTGCTTCTCCCCCGCGCTCGCGTGCCGCAGGATCACGAGCGGCGACGTGCGGGCGGGGCCGCTCAGGAATCCGCGCAGCAGGTCGACGTCGTGCCGGTAGCTGAGCCTGGCCTCCGCCTCGTCAGGGGGCAGCCAGACCAGCTCGTCCACCTCGTCGTTGGGGGTGAACGCGCTCTCGGCCGCCGGGCGGGCGGCCCAGTACTCGACCTCCTTCACGCGGTCCCCGACCGGGTAGGTGATGGTCGGCAGCCGGCGCCCGAGGCGCGGGACGATGCCCGTCTCCTCCTCGGTCTCGCGGACGGCGGCCCGCAGCAGGTGCTCGCCGCGGTCGGCCTTGCCCTTCGGGAACGACCAGTCGTCGTACCTGGGGCGGTGGATCAGCGCGACCTCCGGTCCGTCGCGCCACAGCAGGGCGCCCGCCGCCTGGATGACGCCGGGCCCGGGGTCAGCCATCGATCGTCCTCCAGCGGCGGGTCTTGACGAGATGGGTCTGGATGTCGAGCAGGGTCTCGCCGGGGCGGGGCCGGTTCCGCGTCCAGGTGCCGTCGCCGGCGAGCGTCCACGCGTGGGTGCCGTCGTCCATGGCCCGGTCGAGCAGGGCGAGCAGGTCGTCGCGCTGCGCCCGGTCGGTGACGGTGACGAGCGCCTCGACGCGGCGGTCCAGGTTGCGGTGCATCAGGTCGGCGCTGCCGATCCACACCTCGGGCTCGCCGCCGTTCTCGAACGCGAACACGCGGGAGTGCTCCAGGAACCGGCCGAGGACGCTGCGCGCCCGGACCAGGTCCGACAGGCCGGGCACGCCGGGACGCAGCGCGCAGATGCCGCGGACCCAGACGTCCACCGGCACCCCGGCCCGCGACGCCCGGTACAGCGCGTCGATGATCACCTCGTCCACCAGCGAGTTGCACTTGATCCGCACCCGCGCGGGGTGTCCGGCCCGCCGGTTGTCGATCTCGTGCTCGATCCGCTGGACGAGCCCGGACCGCAGGTTGTTCGGCGCGACGAGCAGCCGGTTGTAGGAGCTCTGCCGCGAGTAGCCGGTGAGGTGGTTGAACAGGGCGCTGACGTCCTCGCCCACCTCGGGGTCGGCGGTGAGCAGCCCGAAGTCCTCGTACAGGCGGGCGGTCTTCGGGTGGTAGTTGCCGGTGCCGATGTGGCAGTAGCGGCGCAGCTGGCCCTCGTCGTCCTGCCGGACGACGAGTGCGAGCTTGCAGTGCGTCTTCAGCCCGACGAACCCGTAGACGACGTGGCAGCCGGCCGTCTCCAGCTTGCGCGCCCACGCGATGTTGGCGCGCTCGTCGAACCGGGCCTTCAGCTCGACGACGACCACCACCTGCTTGCCCGCCTCGGCGGCGCTCATCAGCGCGTCCACGATCGGGGAGTCGCCGCTCGTCCGGTACAGCGTCTGCTTGATCGCGAGGACGCGCGGGTCGGTCGCCGCGTCCTCGATCAGCCGCTGGACGGTCGTGGTGAACGAGTCGTACGGGTGGTGGACGAGGACGTCGCGCTCGCGGATGGCGCTGAAGATGCTCGCGTCCTCAGGAAGCGCCTCCTTGGACGGGACGAAAGGGGGGTACTTCAGCTCCGGCCGGTCGAGGTCGGCGATGGCCGCGAGCCCGCCGAGGTCGAGCGGCCCGGCGACACGGTAGATCTGCCCCTCGTCCACCGCCAGCTCGGAGGTGAGCAGCTCCAGCACCCCCTCGGAGATCGACTCCTCGACCTCCAGGCGGACGACCGGGCCGAACCGGCGGCGCAGCAGCTCGCGCTCCAGGGCCTGCAGGAGGCCCTCGCTGATGTCGTCGTCGATCTCCAGGTCCTGGTTGCGGGTGACGCGGAACGCGTGGTGCTCGACGACCTCCATGCCGACGAACAGCTGCCCGAGGTGCGCGGCGATGACGTCCTCCAGCGGCGTGAACCGGTCCGGGGACGCCTCGATGAAGCGCGGCAGCAGCGGCGGCACCTTGACCCGGGCGAACATCGTGGCGTCCGTCTCCGGGTCGCGGACGATCACCGCGAGGTTCAGCGACAGGCCCGAGATGTAGGGGAACGGGTGCGCCGAGTCGACGACGAGCGGGGTGAGGACGGGGTAGATCCGGTCGCGGAAGAGGCGCCGCAACCGCTCCTGCTCGGTCTCGGCCAGCTCGTCCCAGCGCAGGATGTCGATGCCCTCGTCGGTGAGCGCGGGCGCGACCTCGTGGCGGAAGCAGGCCGCCTGCCGCAGCATCAGCTCGTGCGCGACCTCCCCGGTGCGGGCCAGCACCTCGCGGGGCTGCCGGCCGCTCGCGGACTGCACGGCGAGCCCGGTCGCCATCCGGCGGGCGAGGCCGGCGACGCGCACCATGAAGAACTCGTCCAGGTTGCTGGAGAAGATCGAAAGGAAGCGGACGCGTTCGAGCAGCGGGAGGTCCGGGTCCTCGGCCAGCTCCAGGACGCGCTGGTTGAATCTCAGCCAGCTCTCCTCCCGGTCGAGGAAGCGGTCATCGGGCAGCGCTTCGGACTGCTGGGGGAGGTGTTGTCCCGGATTAACGGTCATGCCGTAATTTTCCCTGGTTAAGGTGAACGACAGTGGAACTAGCGGCCTTCTCCGACGTATCAGATACGTCGATCATGCCCGCGGTTCCCGCAGATCACTCCGGCTTCCCCGACCGAGCGGGACCTGGCCTGCGGGTTGTAACGACCTGACTACAAAGAGGGTTCACGGAACCTTCACGTGTGGGTAAAAGAAGAGTCGTGACCCATCACGAGCCTTCCCTGCCGACGGTGTTCTGGCCACGCTGCCGGGCCGTCCACGGCTGCACCGGACGGGCGGCCGGAGAGACGGGAGGCTGCGCCGCTCACCTGCGCCCCCGCGAGTTCGAGAAGTTCGTGGGCGCGCTGCGTCCCGGCGCCGACCTCGACCTGCGCGGCGTCACCGTCACCGCCTGGCTGCTGAACGCCGTCCTGGACGCCGTCACCGGCCCGGACGGGCGCCCCCACCTCGGCCGGACGCGCTTCGACGGCGCCGTCCTGACGTCGGACGCGGGCATGCGCGGCTGCTGCGTCGAGGGCGACAGCTCCTTCGACGGCGCGTGCTTCCTCGGCGGCGTGTCGTTCTACGACGCGCGCTTCTTCGGCAACGTCTCGTTCCGCGACGCCCGTTTCGGACGCAACGTCTCCTTCCACGAGGCCCGCTTCCACCGGCACGCCTCGTTCGAAGAGGTCGTCTTCAGCGGCGACGCCGTGTTCGGCGAGACGAGATGGCACGCCGACGCCGCGTTCCGGCGCGCCGTTTTCATGGGCGCGGCCAGCTTCGACCGCGCGCGCTTCGGACGGGACGCGGCGATGCAGGCGGCCTGCTTCGGCGGCCCGGTGTCCTTCAAGCGCGTCCAGGTGACCCGGCACGCCCACTTCGAGCGGACGCGGTTCCGGCACGGCATGTGCCTCGGCCCGCTGGTGGCGGGCGGCCTGATCGGGCTGACGGACGCGGCCGTCCACGGCGCCCTGCGGGTGCACGCGGCGGCGCGGCTCGTCACGGTCCGCGGCGCGACCGTCCACGGAGACGCGGTGTTCCGGCTGCGGCACGCGGAACTCGACCTGGAGGAGGTCGTGTTCGAGGGCCCGGCGACCGTCCGGTCCCTGCCCCACCCGATCCAGGGGCTCACCGAACCGCCGTGGGGCGGCCCGGCCGCCGTCCGGCTCGTCTCGCTGCGCCGGGCGGACACGGCCCGGCTCGCCCTCGCCGGCGTCGACCTGAGCCGCTGCGGGTTCCTCGGGCTCCGGCGGCCGGACACGCTGAAGATCGGGCGCGGCTGCTCGTTCGCGACCGTCCCCGGGCGGCACCTCGGCCCGTGGCGCGGCGCCCCGCGGGCGGTGCTCGCCGAAGATCTCGCCCACGGCGCGGGCGGCTCCCGCGACATCCGGCTGCGGCCCCTCTACCTGGCGCTGGCCCGCGCCGCCGACGACCTGGACGAGGGCCGGCTGGCCAGGGACTTCCGCTACAACGCCCACGAGGTGCGGCGGCGCGGCGAGCGCGACCCCTGGCGCCGCGCGGGCCTGCACATCCTCTGGCTGACCTGCGGCTACGGGCTGCGCGCCGGCCGCGCCGTCGTGTGGATCGTGGTCATCGCGGCGCTCGTCTGCTCGGGCGTGTCACTCGCCCGCCACGAGGGGAGGCCGCGGCACGCCAGCGGCCGGGCGCCCACCACCGCGTGGCGCCAGCCCGCCCATCGCACATGATCTGCACTGGCACATGATCTGCACGAGCACATGATCTGCACGGGCATGGCCGGGCACGGCCGGGCACGGGCAGATAACGGCGGCCTCTCGAAAGGTCGCGGGGTCGTTTTGTCAGACCCCTGGGTAATGATTCTTGTTATGAGCAGAGACACCCATCCCGGGGTGCAGTGCCCGCACTGCCAATCGCATCTCGCGCTCGTCCCCGTGTCCGGAAACTCCGCCGCCGCCGCACCCGCCCCCGTCCTGCCGATCGTGCCGAAGGAGGAATGGCAGCCGCCGCCCGTCGCCGAGGTTCTCGCCGTTTACGCCGGGCGCGCCAAGGACACCAGGACCGCCGCCCGCGGCGCCGCCAAGGTCCGCGACAGCATGAACCGCGCCAGGGCCGCCGCCGCGCAGCGCAGGGCCGCGCAGAAAGCCGCCCGCCGCACCCCGAAAAGCGCCTGATCACATCCCGGCCACTAACACCGGGAGAAGGGACGGCACCGGCAGGCGGCACCGTCCCTCCGCCAGTGGCGTCAGCGCGGCCGCGAATCGGTCCAGCCGGTCGTGAGCGTGACCGTGGAATTCATCGTCGAACCGGCGGGGAGCGCCGCCCCGGCCGCCGGCTTCACCATCACGTTCCGGCTGGCCAGCGCCGTACCGGTGGGCACATCGATGATCAGCTCATGCCGGATCACGCCGGCCCGCGTCTTCTCGTCCAGCGCGGTGGCGTCCCCCGTCCGCCCCTCCGGATCGGTGACCTTCCCGAGCGACCGCACCTCCGGCAGCCCGGCCAGCATCCGGAACGCGGCCGCGCGCACGGCGGGCTTCACCGGCATGTCCATCACCAGGCCGCGCGCCACGGTGTAGAGCCACTCGCCGGAGTCCATCGGCCGGCCCGACTCGGTGTCGTGGCCCTTGTACCAGCGCAGCAGTTCCGCCTTGAGCCGCGCGGGGTCGGACGGCAGCGAGCGCAGGTCCTTCATCGTCACGTTCCGGCCCAGCCAGAACACCTTGTCGCCGTCGACCAGCGGCGAGCCGCTGACGTGGCGCTCGCCCGGCGCGGTCGTCGCCATGAACCCCTTGACCCGTCCCTTGCCGCCCGGCGCGACGGGAACCTCGACCCAGAACTCGTCCGGTGACCCGGCCTTCCGCCAGGCCGCCTCGTCCGCCTTCGTCGCGGGCCTCACGCCGAGGTTCTGCTCGGCGCCCCACGCCTTGCCGCCCGGCCTGCTCGGCGTCCAGCTCTCCGACCTGCTCCGCAGCGTGACGGCGTACCGGTCGCCGCCCTTCCCCGCCGTGAAGGTGCTGGACGAGATCGTCACCTGGTGCCAGTACGCCCGCATCCGCTCGGCCTGCCCGTCGGCCTGGCCGGCCGCCGCGAGCAGGACGGTCCGGGCGTCGAGCGCGACGGCCGGGCCGCCGCCGCTCCCCGGCCGCGGGCCGTCCCCGCCGGTTCCGCCGCCCGGCGACGCCTTCCTGTTCGAGGAGCTGCTGACCGAGGCGCAGCCCAGCCTGCGGATCACCGTCGCGACCACGCTGGCCGAGGCGCTCGCCGCGCTGCGCGCCGACATCCAGTGCGTCATCGTCGACCTGTCCCTCCCGGACGCGCAGGACCTCGACGCGCTCCACCAGATGCGCAGGCACGCCCCGTCCACCGCCGTCCTCGTGCTGACCGGGCTCGCCGACGCGCACGTCGGTGTGGAGGCCGTCGCCGCCGGCGCCCAGGACTACCTCGTCAAGCAGGACGTGGACGGCGCCCTACTCACCCGCGCGATCAGCTACGCGATCGAGCGCAAGCGCGCCGACGAGACCGAGCGCCAGCTCGTCGAGGCGCGGGCGCTGAGCCAGGAGAACGCCCGGCTGGAGCGCGGGCTGCTGCCCGTCCCGATCCTGCACGACCGTTCGCTCGGGCACCACACCCGGTACCGGCCGGGCCGCTACCGCGCCCTGCTCGGAGGCGACTTCCACGACACCGTGGAGACCGCGGACGGCACCGTGCACGCCGTGATCGGCGACGTGAGCGGGCACGGCGCCGACGAGGCGTCCCTCGGGGTCCGGCTCCGCATGGCGTGGCGTACGCTCGTCCTCGCCGGGCACACCGCCCCGCGACTGCTGAGCACGCTCGACGCGGTGCTCCGGCACGAGCGGTGGAGCGAGGAGATCTTCACGACCGTCTGCATGGCGACGATCGCGCCCGACCGGCGCAGCGCGCGGCTGCACCGGGCCGGGCACCCGCGCCCGCTGTTCTTCGGCCCGGACGGCGTCGACCCCGTCCCGGACGAGCCGCGCGGCCCGGCGCTCGGGCTGTTCCCCGACGCCGACTGGCCCGCCCTCGACCTGGAGCTCGGCGACTCGTGGGGCCTGATGCTCTACACCGACGGGCTGATCGAGGGCCACGCGGGCGACCTCGGCGACTACCTCGACCTCGCCGGCCTGGTCGAGCTGGCCCGTCCCGCGCACGCGGCCGGGCGGCGCGGCGAGGCGCTCGTCGACGGGCTCATCGCCGAGGCCGAGCGCCTGAACGGCGACGTCCTCGCCGACGACCTCGCCGTGCTGCTGCTGACCCGGGGGGCCGGCCGATGACCGAGGAGAGCCGGGACGGCGAGACCGGGCGGGAACCGCGGACCGCCGGGCCGGGGGTCGTGCTGCCCAGTGCCGGCATCCCGGAGGGGCACGGGCTCGGCCGGGTCCGGCTCGTCCAGATCTACCGGATCGGCGCGCTCGTCCTGGGAGTGCTGCTGCTGGCCGCGTTCGTCCAGGCCGGGCTCGCGCTGAACGGGAACACCCGGGCGCGGGACGTCCTCATCAACAAGGTCGACCCGGCGACGCTGGAGCAGTTCCGCCTGTCGACGGCCGTCACCACCCAGGACACGGCGATCCGCGACTACGCACAGGACGGCGGCGCCGAGCACGTCGCGCTGTACCGGTCCGCCGTCCGCAGCGAGGCGGAGTCGGCCGCGCGGATGCGCCGGCTCCTCAGCGGCGTGCCGGGCCACGAGGACGTCGACCGCCTCCTCGCCAGGACCACCGACGACTCGCGGACGTGGCGGGTCGAGTTCGCCGACCCGATCGCGGCCGGGCCCGGCGGCGGGAACCTGGACCCGGACGAGAGCAAGCGGGCGCGGCGGCTGCTCAACCAGGCGCGCGGCGACATGACGCCACTGCAGGCCGCCATCGTCAAGGTCCACGGGCAAGCCGCCGATGACCTTCGGTCCCGCGCGCGCACGGCCCAGTACTCGATGGTGGCCGCGCTCGTCATGGTCGTCGTGGCGGCGCTGCTGCTGGCCCTGCTGTTCAGCCGGACCGTGCTGACACCGGTCTCCATGCTGACCGGCCGCGTCCGGGCCGTGTCCCAGGGCGACTTCGGGCACCGGCTCGCCGACGTCCCGGGCCCGGCGGAGATCAACGAGCTGGCGGCGATCATCGACGCGATGCGCGCCCGGATCATCGACGAGTGGCGGGCCAGCGAGGACAAGACCCGCCGGCTGAACGAGCAGACGGAGGCGCTGAACGAGCAGACCGAGGAACTGCGCCGCTCCAACGCCGAGCTGGAGCAGTTCGCCTACGTCGCGAGCCACGACCTCCAGGAGCCGCTGCGCAAGGTCGCGAGCTTCTGCCAGATGATCGAGCGCCGGTACGGCGACCAGCTCGACGAGCGCGGGCGGCAGTACATCGCGTTCGCCGTCGACGGTGCCAAGCGCATGCAGGCCCTCATCAACGACCTGCTGAGCTTCTCCAGGGTGGGGCGGATGGCGCGGCCGGAGGAGGCCGTCGCCCTGGACGAGGTCGCCCGGCAGGCACTGGACAACCTGGCGACCCTCCGCGAGGAGACCGGCGCCGAGGTGGACGTCGCCGAGCTGCCGGAGGTGCCCGGCGACCGCACGCAGCTCGTCCAGCTCTTCCAGAACCTCGTCGGCAACGCGATCAAGTTCCGGCGCCCGGACGCGCCGCCCCGGGTCGCGATCGGCGTCGACCGCGACGGCGACGAGTGGGTGTTCCACTGCACCGACAACGGCATCGGGATCGAGCCCCGGTACGCCGACCGCATCTTCCTGATCTTTCAGCGGCTCCACCCGCGCGACGAGTACACCGGGACGGGCATCGGCCTGGCGCTCTGCAAGAAGATCGTCGAGTACCACGGCGGCCGGATCTGGCTCGGCACCGACGGTCCGGACGACACCCCCGGCACGACCTTCCACTGGACGCTGCCCGCGCGGCCGTCCGCCGACAACGCTGACAACGCCGACAACGGAGACACGGATGAATGAAGGCCCGCGCCCCATCGAGGTCCTGCTGGTCGAGGACGACCCCGGCGACGTCCTGCTGACGGTCGAGGCCTTCGAGCACAACAAGGTCAACAACTCGCTGCACGTCGTCAACGACGGCGAGCAGGCGATGGCCTTCCTGCGCCGGGAGGGCGAGTACGCGGACGCCCCGCGCCCGGACCTGATGCTGCTCGACCTGAACCTGCCGCGCAAGGACGGCCGCGAGGTGCTCCAGGAGGTCAAGGACGACGACGAGCTGCGCCGGATCCCGGTCGTCGTCCTCACCACGTCCGAGGCGGACGAGGACATCCTGCGCAGCTACCACCTGCACGCCAACGCCTACGTCACCAAGCCGGTCGACTTCGACCAGTTCATCTCCGTCGTCCGCCGCATCGACGACTTCTTCGTCACCGTGGTCAAGCTCCCGCGCTGACGCCCGCCTCACCGGCGCCCCCACGTGCCCGTCCCGGCGGCCGGACCCCAGGGTCCCGGTATGCCGCGGACGGCGTCGTGTGTAACAGTGGAGGGCATGGTGGACACGCCGGGTGAGCAAGCCGAGGACTCCGCCGCCGCGCTCGACGACGCGGCCTCCACCCTGATGGACGTCTGGTCGCGCGCCCACAACGCCGCGGACGTGCCCGTTCCCTCCGCGCAGTTGCGCGCGCTGTTCGTGCTGGAGCGCGGCCCGGTCAACATCAGCCACCTCGCGGGCACGCTGGGCGCCCTGGTGTCGTCGGCGAGCCGGCTGTGCGACCGGCTGGAGGCCGCCGGCCTGCTGACCCGAGACCCGGGGCGCGACCGCCGCGAGGTGACCGTCCGGCTGAGCCCGGAGGGGCAGGCGCTCCTCGACCGGCTCCGGCTGCGCCGCCGCGCGGACCTCACCCGCGTGCTGGCCGCGATGCCGGCGCCCGCGCGGGCCGCGCTGCTGTGGGGGCTCGCCGAATTCCACGACGCGGCCTCCAGGCGCGACGGCGAGGACGGCTCGGTCTCCATGCTCGTCTGACCTGTCCCATGAATCCGCTTTTCCCGGCTTAGTCGCGACGCTCCACAAAGAGCCAATAAAATCAAGGCTTATCGACATTTACATTCGCGAGTTCCGGCGCGTTTTTCGCCATTACCGCTACGGACGCCTTCACCACTACTAACATCGCGGGCCATGGCGACAACAATGGCCCCGCGGCATTCCGCCCGCGCCCTCACGGCGGGCGGGCTCACCGCCGTCCTGGTGCTGTCGCTCGCCGGCTGCGGCGAGGCGTCCCGGCAGAACACGGCGTCCGCGGGCGGAGGGCGGAGCGGCGGCCCGGGGGCGGCGGGAGCCGCCAAGGTCCCCGAGGCGACCACGTTCACCACGATCTCCGGCGCCCCCAAGGACGACGCGCCCGACGACACCACCGACGGCCTGGTCGCGCACCCGGCCACGGCGGCGGCGGTGTTCGACCGTCCGGGCGGGCGCCGGATCGCCACCCTCCCCACCACCGAACTGGGCGGCCCCACCTGGGTGCCCGTGGTGGAGAGCTCCGGCGACTGGCGCCGGGTGCTGCTGCCGAGCCGTCCCAACCAGGCGAGCGGATGGATCTCCGCCACCGGGCTGAAGACGGCGCACACGCCCTACACCGTCCAGGTCGAGCTCGCCCAGAGGCGCCTCACCCTGCGCAGGGCCGAGCGCGCGGTCGGCCGGTGGAAGGTCGCGGTCGGCGGCGCGAAGACCCCGACACCGCGGGGGCGGACGTTCGTCATGGCGAACCTCGCCCCGGCCAAGAAGACGCCGAGCCCGACCGTCCTGCCGCTCGGCGCCCACTCGGCGACCCTCGACACCTTCGGCGGCGGCCCCGGCACCGTCGCGCTGCACGGCTGGCCCGACGCCTCGGTGTTCGGCCAGGCCGTCACGCACGGCTGCGTCCGGGTGCCCGCGGACGCGCTGAAGGCCCTGTCCCGCGTCCCGCTCGGATCACTGGTGCTCATCACGGCCTGACCGGCCGCGACGCACCCCCAGCTCTCTCAAGAATCGGAGTACGTTCATGCGTCACACCCATCTCGCCAAGCGCCTCGCCACGACCGGACTGCTGGCCGCCGGCCTCGCCGCGCCCGCCGCACCCGCCCTCGCCTCGGCCCCCGACCTCGCCGCGGCGCCCGGGGGCGAGGGCTCCGCGTACGGGCTGACGGTCACCGGGCCGGTGGCCGTCCCGCCGGTGCCCGCCGTCGCGTCCCGCACGGGCACGGTCAGCAAGAGCCTGCTGCGGGAGAACCGCACCGGGCTCGTCTCGGCGTCCGCGCTGGACGTGAAGGCCTCCGCCGCCCGCGCCAGCTCGACCGTCGCGCGGGTGGCCGTCCCGAAGGCCAAGCTGCTGGCCAGCGCGGTCTCCGCGAAGTGCACCGCCGGGCGCGGCTCGGCGCACCTCGCGCACGCCGTCCTCGCCGGCCGCCGGCTGGACGCCTCGCCGCCGCCGAACACCACCGTCCCCGTCGACGTGGACGGCCTCGGCCGGACGTCCCTCGTCCTCAACAAGCAGCAGCGCACGGCCGACGGCCGGCTCGCCGTCACCGCCATGGAGCTGAACCTGCCCGGCGGCAAGGGCTCCGTCCGGGTCGCGTCCGCCACCTGCGGGCGCGCGACCGCCCCGGCCGAGGCGCCCGCCCCGACCCCGGTCGAGCACGACCTGCCCGTCACCGGCTGACCGGTGCCCGATGCGCGGCCCGGTGGGCAACAGCCCGCCGGGCCGTCTCCATTCCGGTCAGCCCGCCAGCGATTTCTCGAAATGCACGACCGAGCCACTGGTCCGATCCCCCGCAGCGATCCGCAGGTCCTCCGTGAACGCCCGCATCAGCCGCAGCCCCCGCCCGTGCTCGGCCAGCGGCGGCGCCTGCACGCCCTCCCAGCCGTTGACCCCTTCCGCCGCGTCGTCCGTGCCCCCGTCGATGACGTCCACGACGCATCGCGCCCCGTCCATCCGCGCCCGGACCTCGTACTCCATTCCGGCCGCCGCGTGCTGAATGACGTTCGCGCACGCCTCGCCCAGCGCGAGCGCGATATCGGCACGGATCTCGGAACCCACTCCGAGCCCGCGGAGGGAGGCGTCGAGCGTGTGCCGCACCAGCGGTGCACTCTCGGCGTTCCTCGGCAGGGTCATTTCGAGAACGACCTCCATGCCAATCGCCTCCGTTCCCTCGACTGGCAGATTTCCCCTTGATCCTGATGGGAAACTCCAGCCACCGGAAAAAGAGATGACCGGAAGCGCCATTATTGGAACGCCGGGCGCTGCGCAACGCTACTCGTCGGCGCGGCCCGCCAGCCGCCGGGCGGCCGCCACCTGTTCCTCGTCCAGCCCCTGGTAGTCACGCTTCCGGTGCTGCTCGGCCTGGTCGTCGATCCATTTGCCGTGCGCCTCCCAGGCGGCCTGCTTGCTGACCCCGGTCGCCGCGCCGATCTGCGCCCATGACGCCCCGGCCCGCCGCGCCGACCGGACGGCGAGCTGCCGCCCGTAGACCGCCTTCCGCGCGATCACCTCGCCGAGCGCGAGCATTTCGAGCACCTCCTCGCGCCCGAGCGGCGACTCCCCGACGGCGTCCCGCACCCACAGCTCGTCGTACCTGGCCGCCGCGCTCGTCAGCGTGATGTCCCGCTCTATCGCATCTGGAGTGACCATGCCGCGAGTCTGCGCGTCAAGCCACCCTGACGTCAAGCCCTCTTGACGAACTTTCTCGGGCGCGGGTCCCTTGACCGGGGGCGCCGGACGGGCAGACTGGTGCGGTGGTCAAGTCACTGCGTCCCCAGAACTACAACGAGGTCCTGTACGTCGGGCACTTCTTCCGCAAGGGCGTCCCCGTGCTCATGGACCTGACGGACCTCACGGACGGCGACGCCAAACGGCTGGTCGACTTCGCCACCGGTCTCGTCTTCGGCCGCGGCGGCGCCCTGGACCGCGTCGACCGGAAACTCTTTCTCCTCCAGCCCTGATCAATCGAGATAGTCCTCCAACAGAGCGGGCTTCAGGTCCGCCCGCTCGGCCTGCCGGACGAATTCGGCCACGTCCGCGGCGAACGTCCGCCGGAAGTGCGCGAGGACGATGTCACCGGGCTTGAGCCGGTTCCCCACGGCGAAGGTCGTCCTGCCGCCGGCTATTTCGGCGCTCCAGTTCACGATGTGCGTGATGCCGCATTCGGCGGCGGCGTCGGCGGTGGCCTCGTCCCGGGCGCCATAAGGCGGACGCAGCAGTGTCGGGCGGCGGCCGAAATCCTTGGCGAGGTCGTCGGAGGCGCCGCAGATCTCGTGGCGCTGCGCATCGCGCGGCATGCCCTCCAGATTCGGATGGGTGAGGGTGTGGTTCTCGACGACGGACCCGGTCTCGCGAGCCAGCCGGGCGAAGAATCCGGGGTCGGCGCGGACGTACTGGGCGGTGAGGAAGAAGGTTGCCTTGATCTTCGCGTCGCGCAGCGCCTTGACCATTCCGGGGTCGCGGGTGACCCCGTCGTCGATGGTCAGGAAGGCGACCCGATCAGTCGTCCGCACCCCGTAGACGGTCCTGTCCGGAGGGGGACCGGCGGCCGGTCTCACCGTGAAGCTCTCCGCGCCGCAGGCGAGCGCGAAAAGGGGAAGTGACACGATCGCGAGCCATTTCTTGGTCATCATGGCGGTCACGCTAGAAAGCGGAACCCTCGGGCCATTCACGCCTTTCCCTCGGCTACCCGGCGGTTTTCCGTAGGTTGTGTAACCGCGTCCGGCGCGTCCCGGCCCGGCGGATAGCATCGCCGCATCATGAGGAGAACGCTCACGGCCGTGCTCGCCGGGCTGGCCCTGACCGGATGCGGGACGCCCGGGGCCGGGCTGCGCGTCGAGGGCCGCGCCGAGGACGTGCGGGCGTCCCCGCCCCCGGTGGCGGACGGCAGCCCCACGGTCGACGAGGTCCGCGTGCTCCGCGACGACCCGGGCGTCGGCCACCGCGTCAAGGCCGCGGTGGCCCGCCCCTGCTCGAACGGCGCGTTCCGCGGCTGGTACCCGGTGTACACGCGCTACGCGACGGTCGGCGGCGCGGGCACGGTCGTGCTGATCGACGTCGCCGGCTGCGAGGACCACACCGCCTGCGGCGGCACGCTGGGAGCGTTCGTCTACCGCCTGGACGAGGGGCGCCCCGAGCGGGTCTTCGGCACCGAGGAGGCGGGCAGCCGGGTCACGGCGGAAGGCACCGGCCTGCGCCTGGAACGTCCGGTGTTCAACCCCGGCGACGACGAGCCCTGCCCGAGCGCGACCCGGGCGACACCGCT
Organism: Actinomadura sp. B10D3; assembly: GCF_039871695.1. Lineage (NCBI taxonomy): Bacteria > Bacillati > Actinomycetota > Actinomycetes > Streptosporangiales > Thermomonosporaceae > Actinomadura > Actinomadura sp. B10D3. The sequence continues at coordinate 88,373 of NZ_JBDPLY010000026.1, read as the reverse complement.
GCGCTGGGACGGCGCCCGGTTCGCGGAGGCCGGCCGGTGAGCCACGTGCTCCTCGTCGAGGACGACGACGTGATCAGGGAGACGACCCAGCTCACCCTGGAACGCGACGGGTTCCGCGTGACCGCCTCCGCCGACGGCCGCGCGGCCCTGGACGCCTTCCACGCCGAACGTCCCGACCTCGCCCTCCTCGACGTGATGCTCCCGGGCCTCAACGGCGTGAGCCTGTGCCGCCGCATCCGCGAGGCGAGCCTCATCCCGGTGATCATGGTGTCCGCGCGGGACGACCCGGTGGACATCATCGTGGGCCTGGAGGCGGGCGCCGACGACTACGTCACCAAGCCGTTCGACGGCGCCGTCCTGACCGCCCGCATCCGCGCCCAGCTCCGGCGCGCGGCGCAACCGAGCCGGCCGACCGGAGTCCTCCGCTTCGGCGACGTCGAGATCGACCCGGACGGCGTGCAGGTCCGCCGCGCCGGGAAGGTCGTCGCGCTGACCCCCACCGAGATGAAGGTCATGCTCCGGTTCGCCGAGTCCCCCGGCACGGTCCTGACCCGGGACGTCCTCCTCGCGAGCGTCTGGGAGTACGAGGCGGGCGGCGACACGCGCCTCGTCGACGTGCACGTCCAGCGCCTCCGCAACAAGATCGGCGCCGACCGCATCGAGACCGTCCGGGGGTTCGGCTACAAGCTGCGGAACCCGGAATGAGCCTGCGCTGGAAGATCTCCGCGGTGATCGCCCTGGTCAGCACGGCCGCGGCGGTGGCCCTCAGCCTGACCGTGCACGTCGCGTTCGCTCGCCGCCAGGCCGACGAGGCGCGCCGCCTCCAAACCGAACGGCTCGACCTCGTCCTGCGCGAGTACGCGCGCACCGGCTCCCCGGCCTTCGGCGGCACCCTCGACGACCCGCGCCTCCCCCCGGAACTCCGCAGGGCCGCCGCCCGCGGCAACCACGCCACGCTCCTGGACGGCGACACGATCTGGGCGGCGGCCCCGGCCGGCGGCAGCGTGATCTCCCTCGGGTCCACCTATGAGGGCCGCCGCGCCCAGCTCGCGTCCCTCGACCGGGTCCTGGTCCTCGGCTCCCTCGCCGTCGTCGCCTGCGGGACGGGCGCCGGCGTCCTGATCGGCGCGCGGCTCTCGTCCCGCCTCCGCCGCGCCGCCGCGGCGGCCCGCCAGGTCGCGGACGGCGAGCACGGTACCCGGGTCGGCGACGCCGTCGGCGACCGGGCCCGCGACGAGACCGCCGACCTCGCCCGCGCGGTGGACGCGATGGCCACCGCCCTCCAGGCCCGCCTGGACGCCGAGCTCCGCGTCACCGCCGACATCGCGCACGAACTCCGCACCCCCCTGACCGGCCTCACCACCGCCGCGGAGCTCCTCCCCCCGAGCCGCCCCGCCGAACTGGTGCGGGATCGCGTCGGCGCACTCCGCGGCCTGGTCGAGGACGTCCTGGAGGTCGCCCGCCTCGACACCGCCACCGAGCGCGCCGACCTGTCCGAGGTGCCCCTCGGCGCGTTCACGTCCCGCCGTGTCCAGGCCCTGGCCCCCGGCGCCGAGGTCACCGTGCGCACCGACACGGTCGTCGCGACCGACCCCCTGCGCCTCGAACGCATCCTGACCAACGTCCTGGCCAACGCGACCCGCCACGGCGCCCACCCGATCGAGGTGGAGGTGGACGGCCCACTGATCAGGATCCGCGACCACGGCCCGGGCTTCCCCGACGACCTCCTCCAGGAGGGTCCGACCCGCTTCCGCAAGGGCTCCGACCAAACCCCAGGCGGCCACGGCCTGGGCCTCACCATCGCCATGGGCCAGGCAGCCGTCCTGGGCGCCACCCTGACCCTCACCAACCCCCCACAAGGCGGCGCCCAAGTAACCCTCGCCCTGCCGCCGGGGGGCGGCGGCAGGTCGTAGGTCCCATTAGGTGTTGTGGGTGCGGCGGAGGATTCGTTTGGCGGTGCTTTGGATGTGGACCTCGTCGGGGCCGTCGTAGACGCGGGCCTCGCGGGCGTGGCGGTACATGCGGGAGAGCGGGGTGTCGTCGGTGAGGCCGGCGGCGCCGTGCACCTGGATGGCGCGGTCGATGACGTCGTGGAGCATGCGGGCGCCGACGACCTTGATCGCGCCGATCTCGATGCGGGCTTGGTCGCCCTTGTCGATCTGCTCGGCGGCCTGGAGGGTGAGCAGGCGGGACGCCTGGATCTCGGTGTAGGAGTCGAAGACGTGCTGCTGCATGAGCTGCTTCGCCGCGAGCGGCTCGCCGAAGGCGACGCGGGTGCCGAGGCGGTCGCACATCAGCTCGAAGGCGCGCTGGGCCTGGCCGAGCCAGCGCATGCAGTGGAAGATGCGGCCGGGGCCGAGGCGCTCCTGGGCGATGACGAAGCCGTGCCCGCGCGGGCCGAGCAGGTTCTCGGCCGGGACGCGGACGTCGTCGTAGGCGACCTCGTAGTGGCCGCCGTTCAGGCCGAGGACGGGCGTCTCCCGGACGATCCGGTACCCCGGCGTGTCCGTCGGCACGACGATCATGCTGAAGGACAGGTGCGGGGGCGTCCCCTCGGGCTCGGTGCGGCACATGACCGTGGTGTAGGCGGCCTGGGCGGCGCCCGTGGTGAACCACTTCCGGCCGCTGATGACCCAGTGGTCACCGTCCAGGACGCCCCTCGTCTGCAACCGGGTGGGGTCAGATCCCGCGTAGTCGGGCTCGGTCATCGCGAAGCTCGGGGAGACCTCGGCCGCGACCAAGGGGGCGAGGTACCGCTCACGCCATTCGGGGCTCGCGTACTTGTGGAGCATCAGCGAGTCCTGGAGGGTGAACGTGCCGAGGACGAGCTGGCCCCACTCGCTGCGTCCCTGGACCTCGTTGACGTACACGTAGTCGAGGAAGGGCATGCCGCCGCCGCCCAGTTCGGCGGGGTGGCCGAGCGCCCACAGGCCCTCGGCCTTGGCCTCGTCCTGCAGCTTGCGGAGCAGGTCGCGGTCGCCGGCGTTGAGGGCGGGCTCCGCCGGCTCGACGCGCTCGGTCATGAAGGCGTGGACGGCGTCGCGGACGTCCCTGACACGGTCCGGCACGGGGAACAGCATCAGCCCGCCCCGGTCAGGTCGGCGGAGATGTCGCGGTTCCCGTAGCCCTCCGGCGCGGCGACCTCGACGACCGGCTCGGGACGGTCGTCGAATTCCAGCCGCAGCGCCCGCGACATCGTCGCGTGCATGTCGTACATGCAGGTGATGTAGGTGAGCTGGAGGATCTCGTTGTCGGGGAGGTGCTTCTTCAGCACGTCGAAGACGGCGTCGGGCGTCCGGCCGCCGTCCAGGACGAGGCAGTCGGTGTAGGCGAGGACGGCGCGTTCCAGGGGCGTGTAACAGTCGGCCGTCTGCCAGTGCGGGATCGACTCGATCTTCTCCTCGGGCATGCCGAGCGCCCGCATCTGCTTGCAGTGCTGGGAGAAGACGAACTGGCTGCCGCGCGCCCAGCCCGCCCGGCACTGGCCCAGCTCGCGCAGGACGGGGTCGAGGTCGGCGTTCCGGTACAGCGCGAAGCCGCGGACCGCGTGCCGGAACACCTCCGGGGACTGGGCGAACACCGTCCACCAGTCGCCGGGCGAGCCGGTCGCGGTGCCGTGGTCGACGGCCGGGTCGCGGTCGGGGGCGAACAGGTGGTCGTAGAAGAAGAGGATGCGCTCGTCGGTGACTTCGGCGCGCGGAACCTCACGCAGTCGCGGCATGCTCTTCCTTCCGGACGGTCCGGTCGGCGCCGGTCTTGGGTTCGTGGGAGACGTCGGACTCGTCGAACGTCCGCGTCCAGCAGGCGAATTCGAGGAGGATCCCGTCCGGGTCCTGGAAGTAGAACGACCGGACGAAGACGCCGTCGTGGACGTCGCGGGAGACGCCGGCCGGGCTGTCGTCGTGGTTCAGGATCGGGCTGACGGTGACGCCCTTCTCCTTCAGCCGCCGCCGGTAGTCCTCGAACTTGTCGACGGGGACGTGGAACGCCACATGGTTCATCGAGCCGACCGCGCTGAGCAGTTCGCCCTGCTCGGGACGGCCCGCCGGAGCGGAGACGCCGGGGACGCCGTCCGGCGCGTCCGGGAACCAGAAGAACGCCAGGCAGTCGCCGCCGCCGCAGTCGAAGAAGAAGTGCTGGCCCATTCCGCCCGGGAGGTCGAGCGTCTTGATGAGCGGCATTCCGAGGACGCCTGAGTAGAAGTCGATGGTGCGTTTCATGTCGGACGACACCAGCGCCAGATGGTTGATGCCGCCGAGTTCGAACTCGGTGTTCATGGGACCTCCTCGACAGGACGGCGGTGCGCCCCAGGAGTTGACTTGACAGTCATATCAAGTTGCTCGATGCTCGGATCCTGTTCCCGCGAACATCGGGCTGTCAACCCCCGGCGAGAGGAACCACGGCGATGCCGAGCCGCGACGACCCCGGCGGCCCGCCGCTCACCGACCGCGGCGCGCGGACCCGGGAGCGCCTCGTGGCCGCGGCACGCGAGGTGTTCGAGGAGCGCGGCTTCCCGGAGACCCGCGTCGCGCACATCACCCGGCACGCGGGCGTCGCGTACGGGTCCTTCTACACCTACTTCCCGTCCAAGGAAGCGGTGTTCCTGGAGGTCGCCGACCGGCTGTTCGAGGAGATGACGCGCAAGGACCTCGTCCCGTCCGCCGGTCCGTCCCCCGCCGCCCGCATCCGCCGCGCCAACCGCGCCTACTACGAGGCGTACCGGCGCAACGCGAAGATGATGGCGATCGTCGAGCAGGTCGCGACCTTCAACGAGGAGTTCCAGCGGCTGCGGCGCAAGCACCGGGCCACTCAGGTGGGACGGTCCGCGCGGGCGATCGCACGCTGGCAGCGCGAGGGGCTCGTCCCCTCCGACCTGGACCCGGAGATGGCCGCCCGCGCCCTCGGTGCCATGGTCGACCACTCGCTGTACCTGTGGCTCGTCCAGAGCGACGATCCGCCCGGCACCGAACGCCTCCTCGACACCCTCGACACCCTCAGCATCCGCGCTCTGGGCCTGTCGTCCCAGCTAGGAGACCCGTGGAACCCGCCGACCGCTTCATGACCGCCATCACCTCCGCCGCCGCCCAGCACGCGGCCCGCGCATGAGCACCCTGGAGACCGCGCTCGCCGGGCGGCTGGGCGCACGGGTCACCGGGCTCCAGCGGCTGTCGGGCGGGGCGAGCCGCGAGACGTGGTCGTTCGACGCGGGCGGCCGCGCGCTGATCCTGCGCCGCGACCCGCCCGCGGTCCTCGACCCCACCGCGATGGCGCGCGAGGCCGCGCTGCTCGTCTCCGCCGCCGACGCCGGCGTCCCCGTCCCCCGCCTCGTCGGCCACGGCGACGACCTGGAGGGCACGGCCTACCTGATCATGGAGCGGCTGGAGGGCGAGACGATCCCCCGCCGGCTCCTGCGCGACGACCGCTTCGCCGCCGTCCGCCCCGGCCTCGCCCGCGAGCTGGGCGGCATCCTCGCCCGGCTGCACACGATGGAACCCGTCCCCGGCCTGCCGGACGACGACCCCCTCACCACGCTCAAGGCCCTGTACTCGGAGTTCGAGATGCGGCCCGCCGTCGAGCTGGCCCTGCGCTGGCTGGACGACCACCGTCCGCCCTCGTCGGGCCGCCGGACGGTCGTGCACGGCGACTTCCGCAACGGCAACCTGATGATCGACACGGGCGGCGTGACGGGTGTCCTGGACTGGGAGCTCGCCCACCTCGGCGACCCGGCCGAGGATCTCGGCTGGCTCTGCGTGAAGGCGTGGCGCTTCGGGTCCCCGCAACCCGTCGGCGGGTTCGGTCCCCGCGACGACCTCCTCGCCGGGTACGCCGCCGCCGGCGGCACCCCGCCCGCCCCCGAGGAACTCCACTGGTGGGAGGTGTACGGGACGCTCCGCTGGCTGATCCTGTGCCGGCACCAGGCCGAGCGCTACCTCAGCGGCTCCGACCGGTCGATCGAGTACGCCGTCCTGGGGCGGCGGGTCTGCGAGCAGGAACACGATCTCCTTCTCGTGATGGGCCTGACGGAACCGGTGACCGTCCAAGATCCCTTGTCGGATGCGCGGACGCTCGATGCGCCACCCCACGACCAGCCGGACGCGCACGCCCTCATCGACGCCGTCGGCGGTTTCCTGGCCGCGGCCGAGCAGCCCGACGACCGCCTGCGCTTCCACGCCCGCGTCGCCGCCGCCGCACTCCGCATAGCCCGCCGGGAAATCCTGCTGGCCGAAACCCACCGGGCCGCCCACGAGAACCGCCTGAAAGCCCTGGACTGCGAATCCGACCTCGCGCTCGCGAAGGCCATCCGTGACGGCGCCCTCGACGACCGGACGGACGAGGTGATCGCCACCGTCCGCGCCACAGTGATCGACAAACTCACGGTGGCCAGTCCACGCCACCTCTCCCTCCCCGGCTGACCTTCGAGGGGCTACAGTACTCACGCCGAGGGTCGGGGACGGCCTGACCTGCGCGATCTGGGTCTGATGCCCCTTTGATGGAACCGTGCGTTGATTCTGCGCATCTGTACCTCTGAAACTTCTCATCAGGGGGTAGAAGGTGAAGCGTTCCGCATCGGTCCTCTCGGTGCTCGCGGTGGGCGGCGCATTGCTGATCACCGGCTGCCAGAGCAACTCGCACACATGCGTCAACGGGAAATGCCATGTGACGGTGAACGGCGCCGGTCAGACCGTGGAGGTCAACGACGTGGACGTCACCGTCTCGCAGATCTCCGCGCAGGGGGCGACCGTCTCCGCCGGGGGTTCGGCGCCCGCCACCATCCAGAACGGGAACACCGCGCAGGTGGGTCCGGTCACGATCAAGATCACGTCGATCGAGGGGGAGAAGGTCAAGTTCGACCTGAGCTGACCCTTTGACCCTCACATCGGTGTGAGGGCGTAACGTCGTCCCCGGCCGAAGGAGGCGGGGATGGCAGGAGCAGTGATCATCGGTGCCGGTCCGGGCATCGGACGTGCGGTGGCCTTCAGGTTCGCCCGGGAGGGGCTGCCGGTCGGGCTCGTCGCGCGGAACGAGGGGGCGCTGCACGACGAGGCCCGGGCGGTCGCGACCGGCGGAGCGGACGTGGTCGCGCGACCCGCGGACGCGACCGACGAGGTCGCGCTGCGCGCCGCGCTCGACGAGATCGCCGGCAAGCACGGCACGCCGGACGTCGTCGTGTACAACGCGGCGCTCATCAGGCCCGACGGCCCCGGAGACCTGACGGTCAAGGGCCACATGGAGGCCTGGGCGGTGAACGTGGCCGGCGCGGCCGTCGCCGCCGCCCACGTCGCGCCCGCGATGGCCGAACGGGGACGTGGAACGTTCCTCATCACCGGCGGGATGCCGGAGCCGAAGCGCCAGTACGTGAGCCTGTCGCTGGGCAAGGCGGGGGTGCGGACGCTGGTCGAGCTGCTCCACCAGGAGTACGGGCCGTCCGGCGTGCACGTCGCCAGCGTCACCGTGGCGGGCGCGGTCGCGCCGGGGACGGACTTCGACCCGGACGACATCGCGGAGCACTACTGGCGGCTCCACACGCAGGAGCGGGACGAGTGGGAGCACGAGGCGTACCACGGCCCCTAGAACGGGCCGGCACGTCCCAGCAGGGCCGATGCGGGCTTGCCGAGCAGTTCGGCAAGCCACAGGCCCGTTTCTGATACCCGCACCAGGTCGATCCCGGTTTCGACGCCGGTGCGGTGGAGGGCGTAGAGAAGGTCTTCGGTGGCGATGTTCCCCGTGGCCGCCGGCGCGAAGGGGCAGCCGCCGAAGCCGCCGGTGCTCGCGTCCAGCGTGGCGGCGCCCTCGTCGAGAGCGGTGAGCGCGTTCGCGTATCCGGTGTTCCGGGTGTTGTGGAAGTGGAAGCGCAGCGGCGTGCCGGGGGCGGCGTCGCGGACGCGGCGGGACAGGTCGCGGACCTCGGACGGGACGCCGACCCCGATCGTGTCGGCGAGGGCGATCTCGGCGGCGCCGGACGCGGCGGCGCGGCGGGCGATCTCCGCCACGCGGCCGGGCGGCGTGTCGCCCTCGAAGGGGCAGCCGAAGGCGGTCGCGATGGTCATCCCGGCGGGGACTCCGGCGTCGGCGGCGGCCGCGGCGATGCCGTCCCAGGCGTCCAGCATGTCGGACGTGGCGCACCCCTGGTTGCGGACGCAGAAGGTGTCGGACGCCGGTATGGCCACGTTGATCTCGTCCACGCTGGCCTCCAGCGCGCGGTCGAGGCCGCGGCGGTTGAGGACCAGCCCGCTGTAGGACACGCCCTCGCGGCGGGGCACGCCCGCCATGACCTCCTCGGCGCCCGCCATCTGCGGGACGCGCCTGGGGCTGACGAACGAGACGGCCTCGACGCGGCGCACGCCCGCGTCCACGCAGCGCGTGATGAAGGCGATCCGGTCGTCCGGCGAGAGCACGCGGTCCTCGTTCTGCAGGCCGTCGCGCGGGCCGACCTCCAGGACAGTTGTATGCAATCTGACTCGCTTCTTGCGGCATTGTCCGTTGTGGGCACTATATTGCATGCAACCAGCCTCGGAGAGAGCCGACGCTCCGCCCCGGCGAGGAGGATGATGAGCACCGACGCGCTCGGCGATCTGCGGGTCGTGGAGATGGGGCAGCTGCTGGCCGGGCCGCTTTGCGGCCAGCTGCTCGGCGACTTCGGCGCCGAGATCGTCAAGATCGAACCGCCCGGCGCCGGCGACCCGATGCGCGAGTGGGGGCGGGAGAAGCCCCACGGCATGTCGCTGTGGTGGCCGATCCTCGCACGGAACAAGAAGTCGGTGACGCTGAACCTGCGCACGCCGGACGGGCAGGCGCTCGCCCGCCGGCTCATCTCGCAGGCCGACGTCCTGGTGGAGAACTTCCGTCCCGGGACCCTCGAACGCTGGGGCCTCGCGCCCGCCGACCTCCACGCCGAGAACCCGCGGCTGATCATCACCCGCGTCACCGGCTACGGGCAGGACGGCCCGTACGCGCCGCGCGCCGGGTTCGGCTCGATCGGCGAGGCGATGGGCGGCATCCGGTACGTGACCGGCGATCCGGACCGGCCGCCGTCCCGCGCGGGCATCTCCCTCGGGGACGAGCTGGCCGGCACGTTCGCCGCCCTCGGCACCCTCGTCGCGCTGCACGCCCGGCACCGCACCGGACGCGGCCAGATCGTCGACTCCGCCCTGTACGAGGCGGTGCTGGCGATGATGGAGTCGCTCGTCCCGGAATGGGAGATCGCCGGCTACCAGCGGGAGCGCACCGGTTCCGTGCTGCCGAACGTCGCGCCCAGCAACGTCTACCCGACGAAGGACGGACCCGTCCTCATCGCCGCGAACCGGGACACCATCTGGTGCCGGCTCGCCGCGCTCATGGGACGTCCCGAACTGGCCGACGACGAGCGCTACGCCACGCACGGAGCCCGCGGCGCCAACGCCGAGGAACTGGACGACCTCATCGGCGCCTGGACGGCCGGCCAGGAGTCGGCTCCCCTCCTCGAACTCCTCCACGACAACGGCATCCCGGCCGGGCTCACCTACCGCGCCAAGGACATGCTCGCCGACCCGCACTACAGGGCCCGCGAGGCGATCATCCGGATGGCGCACCCCGAGTTCGGCGACTTCCCGATGCACAACGTCTTCCCGAAGCTGTCCGAGACGCCGGGCGAGGTCCGCTCCCTCGGCCCGGCGCTCGGGCAGCACAACGCGGAGATCTACGGCGGCCTCGGCCTGGCCTCCGACCAGATCGCCGCCCTGGAGGCCGCCGGGACGATCTGACCGCGGACGGGCCGCGGCCGTGTGAGCGGTCTGTGAGCGCGCCCCGGCACCCTCACCGCCATGGACTACGCATTCCAGGCGGAGGGCCTGGTCAAACGATTCGGAAAGACGACCGCGCTTGACGGGGTGGATTTGGCCGCACGGCCCGGCACGGTTCTCGGCGTCCTCGGCCCGAACGGCGCAGGCAAAACGACCGCCGTGCGGATCCTCGCCACGCTCCTGCGGCCGGACGGCGGCAGGGCGGAGGTCTGCGGGCTCGACGTCGTCCGCGACGCGGCCAAGGTGCGGGAGCTCGCCGGCCTCACCGGCCAGTACGCGTCGGTGGACGAGGACCTCACCGCGACGGAGAACCTCGTCCTCATCGGGCGGCTCCTCGACATGCGCAAGGCGGAGGCGCGGGCCCGCGCCGCCGACCTGCTGGACCGCTTCGAGCTGGCCGAGGACGCCGGGCGCCGCGTGTCCACCTACTCCGGCGGCATGCGGCGCCGCCTCGACCTGGCCGCGAGCATGATGGGACGTCCCGCCGTGATCTACCTGGACGAGCCGACCACGGGACTCGACCCGGGCCGGCGGGAGGAGGCCTGGCGGCTGATCCGGTCGATGACCGACGGCGGCGGGACCGTCCTGCTGACCACCCAGTACATGGAGGAGGCCGACGCACTCGCCGACCGGATCACCGTCATCGACCGCGGAACCGTGATCGCCGCGGGCACACCGGCCGAGCTGAAGCGGGTCGCGGGCGGGCAGACGATCGCCGTCCGGCCGCGCGACCCCGGCCGGCTCGCCGAGGTCGCCGCCATCCTGCGGGAGGTGTCGGGACGCGAGGTCGAGCCGCCCCGCCGGGACGTCGTCACCGTGCCGGTCACCGGGGACGCCGCGTTCACCGAGACCGTGCGGCGCCTGGAGGCGGCCGGGATCTCCGTCACCGAGCTGTCGCTGCGGCTCCCCAGCCTCGACGAGGTGTTCTTCACCCTGACCGGTCACCACGCGGAGAGGGAGGCGGCATGACCGACATCGCCCTGCGGCGCGCGGTCGGCGCGGCGCCGCGGCCCCGCCACCGGCTCGTCCGGCACAGCCTGCTGCTGGCCGGGCGCAGCCTGACCAAGACGCGGCGCAACCCCGGCGTGCTCCTGGACGCGCTGTTCATGCCGATCATCTTCCTGCTGCTGTTCGTGTACCTGTTCGGCGGCGCCGTGTCCGGCTCCACGCACGCCTACCTGCAGTACGTGTTCCCGGGCGTGCTGGTGATGACCATGCTCCTCGCCGGGATGCTGGCGACCGGGCTGAGCATCAACACCGACATCAAGAAGGGCGTCTTCGACCGTTTCCGGAGCCTGCCGATCGGGCGTTCCGCGCCGCTGATCGGCATCGTCCTCGGCGACATGCTCCGGTACGTCGTCGCCGCCGCGGCGCTGTTCGCGACCGGCTACGTGATGGGCTTCCGCGTCCAGACCGGTGCGGCGTCGGCGGTCGCCGCGGCCGGCCTGGCGACCGCGCTCGGGTTCTCGCTGGGCTGGCTCAACGTGCTCGTCGGCGTGCTGATCAGGGAGGAGGCCATGGTGCAGTCGGTGGCGTTCCTCGGGATCTTCCCGCTGGCGTTCGGCACGACCATGGTCGTCCCCGCGGAAACGCTGCCGGGCTGGCTGCGGGCCTGGGTCGAGGTCAACCCGGTCAGCCAGGCCGTGGACGCCGCGCGCGGGCTGCTGCTCGGCGGGCCGGTCGCGCATCCGGCGACGATGACGCTGCTGTGGTCGGCGGGCTTCCTGGTGGTCTTCGGGCCGCTCGCCGTGTACGCCTACCGGCGGCGCAGCTGATCGTCGAGCAGGGCGAGCGCGCCGGCCACGTCCAGCTTGCGGCCGCGGTCGAAGGCGGCGCGGTGGGCGCGCTCGCCCAGGGCCTTCCGGATGTGCCCGGCCGCCTGCGCGACGTCGGGGTTGTGCGCGTCGGGCGAGCCGCGCAGGACGGACGCGGCGCCGAGCACCTCCGCCGCGTCCTCCGGGTCGTCGGCGGCGCGCAGCCGGGCCACCGCGTATCCGGCGACGGCGGCGATCGGCATGTCGGGCGAGTCGACGGCGAGGGCGAGCGCCCTGCGCAGATGGTCGCGCGCCGCGTCCGGCTCGCCCCGCCCTATGGCCATCTGGGCGTGCGCCGTTTCCAGCAGCGAGCGGTACTGCGGATAGGTCCGCACCCGGCCGATCTCCTGTCCGGCGGCGGCGTAGTGCTCGCGCGCCTCGTCCACGTCACCGGCGTGGCGGGCGAGGTCGCCGAGCGCCAGCCGGGCGGGGACGAGATGGCGGGACGGGGTCCCGGCGCCCGGCCGGATCATCGCGGCGAGCTCGTCGCGGGCGCGCCGAACGTCGCCGGACCGGGCGCGGGCCACGGCGAGCATCACCCGCTGCATGCCCGCGGCGTCGTCCTGCCCCAGTTCGCGCAGCAGCCCGATCGACTCCTCCAGCGCGGTCGCGGCCCCGGCGAAGTCCCCGGCGACGGTCCGCGTCTCGGCCTCGAACGTGAGCGCGAGCGCCAGCCCGCCCCGCTCTCCGGCCTCCCGGAACGCCCGCCGGGCGGCGGCGATGTCGTCACCGGCCTGCTCCATCTCGCCCCGGTTGCCGTTCAGCATCGCCCGCGTCAGCCGCAGCGCCGCCCGCGTCCACGGGTCGCCGTCCGGCGGGCGCCGGTCGAGCGCCGCCACCCCGGCGGCGGTGTCGCCGGTGAGCAGGGCGGCGGCGGGCTCGGCCAGCGCGGCCAGCGGGTGGCGCGCATCCCGCGGCCGTTCACCGAGCAGCGGGTCGTCCCTGGCGTCGCCGCCTGCCAGGACGGTGTTGAACGCGTACCCGCCCAGCGCGGCGTCCTCCCCCGGGACGGGCGACCGCCGCGGCACCCGCAGCACCTGCCGCAGCCGGCGCGCCGCCTCGGCGTGGTCGCCCTGGATCATCCAGAACGTGGCGAGCGCGGCTCCCAGCCGGATGGCCGACTCGGCGTCGCCGGCGTCCACGGCGTGCTGCAACGCGGCATGGAGGTTGTCGCGCTCCGCTGTGAGCAGGCGGACCCACTCCAGTTGTCCGGCGCCCCGCAGGTGCGGTTCCGCTCGCTCGGCCAGGTCGAGGAAGCACCGGACATGGTCGGTCCGGACGCGGTCCGCCTCGTCCGCCAGCCGCTCCCGCCCGTACTCGCGGATCGTCTCCAGCATCCGGAAGCGCGGCTCGGAATCGTCCACGACCTGGAGGAGCGAACGGTCCACGAGCGATTCGAGCAGCTCCAGGGACCGCGCGGCCCCGGTCACCCGGGCCGCGCTCTCCGGCGTGATCGTCCCGGGGAACACCGAGAGGCGCTCGGCGAACCGGCGCTCCCCGTCCGGCAGCAGATCCCAGCTCCAGGCGACGACGGCGCGCAGCGTCCGGTGCCGGGGCAGGGCGGTTCTCGGCCCGCCGGTCAGCACCCGGAACCGGTCGTCCAGCCGCTCGGCCAGCCGCTCGGGCGACATGGACCGCAGCCGCGCCGCGGCCAGCTCGATCGCCAGCGGCAGCCCGTCCAGCCGGCGGCAGATCTCGCCCACGACGTCGCCCTCCACCGTGAACCCGGGCCGGACGGCCGCCGCGCGCTCGGCGAACAGCTCCACCGCCGCCGACGCCTGGCCGTCCTCCCCCGGTTCGGGGACGTCGAGCGGCGGCACCGGGCAGAGCGCCTCGCCGTCGACGCCGAGGCGTTCCCGGCTCGTCGCGAGGACGCGGAGGCCGGGGCAGGCGGTGAGCAGGCCGTCCACCAGCCGGGCCGCGGCCTCGACGACATGCTCGCAGTTGTCCAGGACGATCAGCGTCTCGTCGGCGGACAGCGCCTCCACCAGCCGGCCCGCCCCGTCCCGCAGGCCGAGGACGCCCGCGACCGCGTGGACCACCTCGTCCGGCCCGTCGATCGCCGCCAGCTCCACCAGCCAGACCCCGCCCGGATACCGCCCGGCCAGGTCGCCGGCGACCTTCGTCGCGAGCCGGGTCTTGCCCGCCCCGCCGGGCCCGACGAGCGTGACGAGGCGCCCCTCCCAGAGCCGCCGCGCGATCCACGCGCACTCGGCCTCCCGCCCGACGAAGCTGGTCGGCGGTACCCGCAGGTTGCCGCGCGGCCGATCCCGTGGGACGGACCGCAGGACGGCCAGGTAGGCGTCCTGCAGCTCCCGCCCCGGATCGGTCCCCAGCTCCTCGGCCAGCACGCCCCTGAACCGCTCGAACACCGCCAGCGCCTCGGCCGGCCGTCCCGCCCGGTGCAGGGCCTGGACCAGCAGGGCCCTGGGCCGCTCGCGCAGCGGGTGGCGCGCCGCCAGCTCCTCCAGCTCGGCGACCAGCCCGGCCGGTTCGGCACCGGCGGCCAGGTCGGCGGCGATCCGGTCCTCGGTGGCCGAGAGCCGGAGCGCCTCGTACCGGACGGCCGCCGCGTCCGCGAACGGCAGCCCGGAGGCGTCCGCGAGCGCGTCGCCCCGCCACAGCTCCAGCGCCTCGCGCAACCGGTCGACGGCGCGGCGGGCGTCCCCGTCGCGCAGCGCCCGGCCGCCCTCCCGGGCGAGCCGCTCGAACTCCGGCGCGTCCACCTCCGCGTCCAGGACATAACCGCCGGGAACCGACCGGATCCGCCCCGCGGGCAGGCATCGCCGCAGGCGCGAGACGAGCGCGTGCAGCGCGTGCACCCGATCGCCGGGGCCGCCGTCCGGCCACAGCGCCCGGACGAGCGACTCGGCGGTCACCGCCCGCCCCGGTTCGAGCGCCAGCCTGATCAGCAGCGCCCGCAGGCGGGCCCCGCCGACCGCGACGTCACGCCCGCCGTCGGTGACCGCCAGCGGCCCCAGGATCCCAACCCGCACGCCTCAACTCTGCCACCGTCCGGCCCGGTCAGCAGTACTTGGACGAGCCCTTCTTCCCCCACGAGCACTTGTCCGCGAAAAGCCTCAGACCTCTTCGGGATCCCGCCCGACCGCGTGCCGCCCGCCGTCCACGGGGACCACGGCCCCGTTGACGAAACTCGCCCCGTCCGACAGCAGGAAGGCCACGGCCGCCGCCACCTCGTCCGGCCGCCCGACCCGCCCCACCGGGTGGAGCAACCGCATCTCGTTCTCGATCCGCGCGACCTCCTCGGGCGCCTGCCGTCCGAGAAAGGCCTCGTACCGTTCGGTCGTGATGGAACCGAGCGCCACGACATTCGTGCGGATCCCGTGTGGCCCGTGATCAACGGCCAGGGCCCGGCTGAAACCTTCAATGGCCGCCTTGGCCGTCGCATAAGGAAGCGCCCCGCGCACCGGCCGCTGCGCCTGATGCGACGAGACATTGACGATCGCGCCACCCGTCCCGGCGTCCACGAACCGCCGCACGGCGGTTACACACCCCACCACCGCCGGTTCGAAGTTCATCGCGACCAGCCCGAGGAGTTCCCGCGCAGACGGGTTCACGGCGTCCCGAAAAGCAGCGGCGTTGTTCACCCACCCCACCAGCGTCCCCACCTCCTGCGCGAGATCAGCCGCACGCTCGGCGACCGCCTCCTCGGAGGCATCGCCCACGACCGGGCTCACGGCCGGATGGTCCTCCGTCCACGCCAGGGCCTCCGGGTCGAACTCGATGACGACGACCCGCCCGCCATCCGCCACCAACCGCTCGACGATCGCGCGCCCCACACCCCGGCCACCGCCGGTCACGACATACGACTCAGCCACCGCACACACCTTCCTCTCGCCGGATCCACACGACGGTCTCACCGAGCCCGGCGACCTGCATGATCCGCCGCATGCGAAACGTCTTCAGCCGCGAGAGCCGAGACGCACGAAAGTTCGTCGCCCTCAGTGAAAGACTCTGGGCAAAGAGCCGTTTCCCGACGCTGAGACAGTCAAAGAAATGCGCGTAGCCGAAGCCGCGACACCACAGGCGCACGCCGGCTAATAGGGAAGGGCGTGATCCCGCCCCTGCGCCCACGGAGAACAAGGCAGAGGCGGGACCAGCGAAGTGACCGCGATCCGTGCTCCCAAACTCGGCCAGCGAGTCACCATGAACAACAGTCACCGGACAGGCCGGATCGTCAACCACTGAATCCGACCCAATTTCCGGCGGCGCCGGCAGGCCCGAGGCCGGGCGGTCAGCGCTTGGTCTCGTACCTGGTCAGGAGGACGCCGTCGGGGAACGTCCGGGTCTCGACCAGGGTCAGGTTCACCCAGTTGTCCAGGGCCGTGAAGAACGGTGTGCCGCCGCCCAGCAGGACCGGTGCGGTGGCCAGCACGTACTCGTCGATCAGCCCCGCCCGCATCGCCGCCGCGGCGAGCGTGGCGCCGCCGATGTCCATGGAGCCGCCGTCCTCGGCCTTGAGCCGGGCGATCTCGGTGACCGCGTCGCCGCTGACCAGGCGGGTGTTCCAGTCGACCTTGTCGATCGTCGACGAGAACACCACCTTCGGCATGTCCTTCCAGCGGCGGGCGAACTCGACCTCCGCCGGCGTGACGCCCGGCTGCTGGTCGGCGGTCGGCCAGTGGGAGCTCATCGTCTCCCACAGCCTGCGCCCGTACAGCGACAGGCCGGTCGCCCCCACCCGGTCGGACCAGTACTGGAACAGCTCGTCGCTCGGCACGCTCCAGCCGAGGTCGTCGCCGGGCGCGGCGACGTAGCCGTCCAGGCTCACGTTCATGCCGAAGGTCAGTTTCCGCATCGCGTCAGGCTCCTGTCGAGTCGGTACTGGAAGTTAAGACCGGCGCGGCGCGCAGAAATCATCGGTCAGGTCACCTGCCTGCGGGTCGGTAGGGTGGGAGTGCGGATGGTTCGCTCGCGTTCTGCGTGAGCGTCGTAAGAGGGAACCCGGTGCGAGTCCGGGACTGCCCCGCAGCGGTGAGCGGGAACGACCGCCCCCGCGTGTTCCTGACTCTGACGGCCCCCTCCTTCCCGCTACATCGCCAAGTACGCCACCAAGGGCGCCGAGGACTCCGGCACCGTAGACCGCCCCATCCGCTACGCGACACAGATCGAGTCACTCAAGGTCTCCGACCACGCCCGACGCATGATCTGGACGTGCTTCGCCCTGGCCGAGCTACGTCAGGCCCGAGCCGACCGCGCTGCCCAAGCAGCCCGCCAAGCCGCAGGACAACCCGAACCAGACCCCGACCGCACGACGGTCACCACAGGCCAATGGAAGTACCTCGGCAGCGGCCTACTCCACGGCGAACACTTCTGGGCCGAACAAGCCCGCACCCGCATCCAGCAGGCCAGAGCCATCCGCAGCCACCACACAGAGCGTGACGAGTCCCAGAAGGCAAGCTGACCGAGCCCTCGGGCGTCGAGGAAATTCATTACAGGGTCAAGGGCGCCCGCCACGGCGGGCGCCTGTCGATCGGTCCGGGCCGCGTGTGCCGTCCGTCCGCCCGGACCTTCTCCCGACGAGAGTCCACCTACAGAGGTCAACGGTGGCATAAAATGGCACCTGACCGCAGAAGACTAAGGAATGTTATGCACAGTTATTCCATAGACACCCTGGAAAGACACCGTCTAGCCATTGCCGGTTGCGTTCTAATCGGCATCGGCCTAGCGTATCTACTCGGCGTCCTTTACACCACTTTAGGCTTTAGTCCCCCATGGTGGCTCGACGCGCCAGCCGTTTTCGGATGCTATGCGATAGCTTGGCGCATCTATGATCTGAAGGCATGGCGCTGGACGCTTTTTGGCGGAACACTTTCCGGAATCATCGATTTCTCCGGCGAATGGTCCGGGAGCCTGCACAGCAATTACAGTGGCGGAACAACTGTTCCTTGTCGGATAATCATCAAGCAAACCGCTAGTCGAATTCTTGTGAAACTAAGCACGGAAACGTCAACGTCATACTCCAATATGGCGATGGCATGTTCCGAGCTAGGGCGATCTCAGGGTTTGCGCTACGCCTATTCCAACGAACCAAATACTGCCGCCCGACCTACCATGACCCCACATTCAGGCATAGTGGAGCTTATACTATCCGAGGATAAGAACTCTCTAAGTGGGCAGTATGAAACCAATAGACATCGAGATGGAAATTATGGCACAGTGAGGGTTTCGCGCATGTAAACACAGGTAAGCATATATACTAAAAGTCCCCGAAGGCCGCTCGCCACTTAGCGTTTGCTTCTGCCTGTGTCTCAGCGCGTATAGCAGCGAGGACCCTTGGAACGTCATCCTGCAATCGAGATTGAAAGTCCGCAAAATCCGTGTATCGCCACTCCTGTTGCGTAAGAATATCCTTGTCACCGGCTACGGAGCGGACGACCGTATTCGCTGTATAGCCAATCAACTGCATGGCCACACTGGCGAATGAAAGTGGAAGATAGGTGTTGAATTCAGAGTTTGCGACACTATGAACAGCACATTCAATATAGAAGGATGGCGCGGTCATCGACTCGTATTGACGAGCCCAGGTCTTAAACAGCCTGACTGTAGCCTTATAGGTATCGTCAGTCCGAGACTGCTTTGTCACGCCGTTTTGGCGATGAGTGCGCGGATAGTTGTCTCGCTCTGAACGCTCGCGCCTGGAGTAGACTTTGATCGGGTCCTTCGAACTGTATGGGGTGCGGCTGATAGCAGGGACTATATCCGCATTTAGAGGTCCCAGAACTTTGACGCACTTATCCCCCAATTCTACTCGCCCTGATACAAGGTTGCTGCGACCGATGATGGTCGCAATACGCTCAAACAGCCGTTCCAGCGAGCGTCCGACTCGGGGGAACTCCAAGGATCATAGAGTGCAACGATATCGACATCGTTGATCTCTTTGATTGCGGTATTGTTTCGATAAGATCCTTGCAGGAAGGTATCGAACTTACTCCCGTCGCTATTGTCGAGCGCTTTACGAATATTCTCGTGTAGATTCTTCGCCTGCGTCACCTTCCAATCAGGCGGTCCAGCCGAGTATTTATCAATCAAGCTCTGAGAGATTTTGAAAGACATCCCAATACCTCTCTCGAATATAGCTTAGCCGGTCAATACAGTCTAATTGGTGACGCTAGACCAGATGAGCCGGACAGAAACACTCGTGTCCGCTGGCCGGTTCCGGACTTGCGCGGGGGCCCCTCGCGGGGCCTCGGGACGGGCTTTTGCGGGCAGGCAGGTGCTGCCCGTCCGCCGATCGAGGCTACGAGGCCCCGCCCCCGCGCAAGTCCGGACCCGACCAGCTTCAATCTGCGGGCCATGGACGGTTTCGGGTCTCATGCTCTGATGTGGGCGCGGGGCGGGTGCGTGGTTGGGCCCGTCCACCGCAGGGCGGGACCGTGGACGGCCGCCCCACCGTGGACGGCCCGCACGTACCGCACCGCGCAAGCTGAGCCAGGCCCCGCGCACGGCAGGCACAGAATTGTCGGGCAGCGGCTTCCAGGTCGGGCGACGCTTAAGACGGAATTGCCGACACGGCGCCGGCCCGAACTCCCTCACGGTCGCCCCTACGGGGTGGCCTGCGGCCATTCCGCCGGCCCCGACCCGGTCAGCACTCAAGGGAGGCCGCGGCCCTCAAGTAGCCGCGCGGCAATCGTCAGGAGGCCCCGCCTCTCTGCCACGGGGGCGAAACAGAGAGGCGGGGCGGCAGGTGACGAGCGGCGGCCCGAACTCCCCAGCCAGGGCCGCGCGTCACCGCCGGAAACGAGGGACGACCCTTAAGCCCACCCCATGGGATCGTCCCCCTGTGGCCTACCAGGTGCCGGGGAACATGCGGTGCCTGAGAAGGGCTTCGACCTGATCGGCCGCCGCTTTGGCATCGCCGCAGGGCGCCAGGTAGCCGCACCGCCCGCGCTCCGCAACGTGGTAGCCCCACATGCCGCCGGGAACAGCCAGCGCGGTTACCCCGAGCCCGACGTGATCGTCTGGACCGCTGACGTAGACCCATAGCAGCGGCAGCGTGAACCCTTGTGCGCGATAGAGCCGGACGGGCCGCCAGCCCCGAGGCTCCAGGGCCACGACCAACAGGTTCAGGAACCTTTCCCCCGTAGCGCCGCCTCGGCACGTCCGCCAACGCAAGACGTACCGCTCAACCTGAGCGCTCAGAGGGCGCACTTGGCCCATACGATCTTTCCGCCTTCCGTAATCGGTCGGGTTCCCCAGTCGTGCACGAGTTGCGACATCAGTAGGAGGCCCCGTCCCGAGGTCGCTTCGAAGTCCTCGGGGCCGACCGCCGGGAGCCCCTCCCCCTGGTCCCACACTTCGATTACCGCCAAGGCCGCACGGACGTCGCGGAAGATCCGCACGATGATCTGACCGTCGCCGTGCCGCCATGCGTTGGTCACCAACTCACTCACGACCAGCCGCCCCACGAAGTCGTCCGTGGAACCCCACTCGCGGAACTGCGCGGCGAGGAAGTCTCGCGCTAGTGCTGGCGCGCAGTCGTCGGGGTCGAGAAGGAGTGTCGGGATTTCGGGGGCGGGTGCGGACATCGCTACGACCTTCGGAACGTCTCCGGTTGCTTCGGCTGTCAAGCGTGCCCGCATCGGGCTACGCTCGCTACGTTCCGGAACGGTCCGCAACATGTGGGAGGGGTCATGCACGCGCGGGAATCGCTCGACTCGACGAGGTCGCTTTGGCACTTCATTGCGGTCCACCTGCGCCGCTATCGCGAAGCGCACCATTTGTCCGGGCAGGCTCTCGCCGACCTGCTTGGGTGTGACCGTTCCACTGTTTCCAGGTACGAGTCCGACCGGCTCAGGCTCAAACGGGAGCACGCGGAGATCATCGATCGCATGTGGAACACGGACGGCATGTTCACGGCCCTGATCGGGTTCGCCGAGCGCGCCGACGATGGTGACTGGCTGTTGGAACTCGCCGAGTTCGAAGCTCGCGCAACACGGATCAGGATGTGGGAGGCGTCAGTCGTCCCCGGTCTGCTCCAGACGCCGGAGTACGCGAGTGCCGCGCTGAACGCTGGAACGGCGGACGACCCCCGAGCAACCGTTGAGCGGCGACTGGCACGACAGGCAGCCGTGTTCGACAAGCCGAAGCCCCCGAGGGTGGCGGCCTTGCTCGGCTGGGCAGCGGTTGAACAAGTGGTGGGGGGCGCTGACGTCATGCGCGGCCAACTCGCCCGCTTGATCGAGCTGAGCGAGCTTCCCCACGTCAGCGTCCGAGTTGTGGAGAAGAGCGCGGGGGCGCATCCAGGGCTTGACGGCCCTTTCAAGATCCTCACGGTCGGAGACCGGGATCTCGCCTACACCGAAGCGGCGACGCGTGGCCGCTTCCTCATGGACCCGTTCGACGTCCAAGAGGTGGCAGTAAGGTACGACTTGGTTAGCGACATCGCCGCCCCGGTCGGCCCGACTCGGGCCCTCCTGGAGGCCGAATTGGAGAAGTACACATGACCCAGTGGCGCAAGTCGAAGCGCAGCGGTACGGGCGCGCAGTCCGACTGCGTGGAGGTTGCGAACCTCTCTGGAAACATCGGCGTGCGCGACAGCAAGGACCCGAGCGGCCCCCACATCACGCTTCCGGCCGAGCTCTTCCGCCAGCTAGCAAAGGCCATCAAGCACGGCGCCCACGACGTGCCCTAATAGGGCTACCCCCACAGGCATAGAGAGCCCCCGTCCATCAGCCAGCAGCGGACAGGGGCTCTCCTCTTTCCCTCAGTCGTCCCGCCAGACCGGTTCGAGGAGGTCGGGGTTGAAGGTCGCCCGTCCCTTGCCTGCGGGTGGACGATCACCGCGTGGAACGCTTCCCGGACGTACGTGCGCTTGACGGAAAGCGGGAGCCCGCCGTCTACCTCAGCCAGGTACCAGCGCCGCCGGATGTCGGCGATGTCGGTCGAAGCGCGCTTGCGTCGGGTGTCCGCCGCAGCTTCGGCCTTGTTCTTCTCGGTGCGGAGAGGCCGGCCTCTTCGGGTTCGAGGTTGATCCGGTCTTCCTGCCAGCCGAACGTACGCGGACCACCGACCGACTTGCCACGCTCGGCGCGGGCACGGCGCGGAGGAATCATCGGTCAGGCGACCTGCCTGGGGGTCGGTAGGGTGGGAGTGCGGATGGTTCGCTCGCGTTCTGCGTGAGCGTCGTAAGAGGGAACCCGGTGCGAGTCCGGGACTGCCCCGCAGCGGTGAGCGGGAACGACCGCCGTCATCACGCACTGGGCCACGCGGCCTGGGAAGCGACGGCCAGTAGGACGCCTCGGAGAGGCGATGCCCGCGAGTCCGAAGACCTGCCTCCGCCCGCGCGCCGGCCGGCGTGCGGTGGTCCGCGGCCTCGTGGGACGGTCCGCGCCACGGCGACGCCGTGCCGTGCGCCCTTCCCGCGTGTCCGCCCGTGGCAGAGCGAGGGAAGCCGCCATGAACACCACGATCCTCGGATATCCCCGGATAGGCCCGAACCGGGAACTCAAGGTCGCCACCGAGAACCACTGGGCCGGACGCATCGACGCCGGCGCGCTCACCGAGACCGGTGCCCGCCTTCGGGCGGACGTCTGGACGCGGCTGCGCGACGCCGGGCTCGGCAGCGTCCCGTCCAACACGTTCTCGTTCTACGACCACGTGCTCGACACCAGCGTGTGGGTCGATGCGATTCCCGACCGCTATCGCCACCTGACCGGGTTCGACCGGTACTTCGCCATGGCGCGCGGTGTCCAGGACGTCCCGCCCCTGGAGATGACCAAGTGGTACGACACCAACTACCACTACATCGTGCCCGAGGTGGGGCCGGGGACGCGGTTCCGGCTGGCGGAGGGGGCGGCGGCCAAGCCGCTCGCCGAGTACCGGGAGGCGAAGGCGCTCGGGATCGAGACGCGGCCCGTGCTCGTCGGGCCGCTGACGTACCTGCTGCTGGCCAAGCCCGCGGTGGACGGGTTCCGCCCGCTGAGCCTGCTCGACGGGCTGCTCGACGTGTACGCCGAGGTGCTGGAGCGGCTCGCCGGGGCGGGCGCGGAATGGGTGCAGCTGGACGAGCCCGCGCTCGTGGAGGACCGGACGTCCGAGGAGATCGACGCGCTCGCCCGCGCCTACGCGGGGCTCGGGCGCCTCACCAGCAGGCCGCGGCTGATGGTCGCCACCTACTTCGGCAGAGTCGGCGTGGACGCGTTGCGCGTTCTCGCCAAGAGCCGTGTCGAGGCGGTCGGGCTCGACTTCGTCGCGGGGCCCGAGAACGTCGACGTGCTGGCGTCGGTGGGTGGGCTGCCTCGCAAGACGCTCGTCGCGGGCGTGGTCGACGGGCGCAACGTCTGGCGGACGGACCAGCGGCGGGCCAGGGCGACCTGCGCCTCGCTGCTCGGGCTGGTCGACCGGCTGGTGGTGAGCACGTCGTGTTCGCTGATGCACGTCCCGATCGACCTGGACGCCGAGACGTCGCTGGCGGAGGACGTCCGGAGCCGGCTCGCGTTCGCCCGGCAGAAGGTCGGTGAGGTCGTCGGGCTCGGGCGTGCGCTGCGCGAGGACGTGCCCGCCGAGGCCACGGCGACCAGGCCGGCGGTCGACAGGGCCGTCCGCGAACGCGTGAAGGCGCTCGGCGACGGGCGGCGGGGCGACCGGGCCGCCCGGTTCGCCGCCCAGCGGAAGGCGCTGGGGCTGCCCGCGCTGGCCACGACCACGATCGGCTCGTTCCCGCAGACGCCCGAGATCCGCAAGATCCGCGCCGACCGCCGTGCCGGGCGCATCAGCGAGGAGGCCTACAAGAAGGCGATGAAGGACGAGATCGCCCGCGTCATCGCGTTGCAGGAGGAGCTCGGGCTGGACGTCCTCGTGCACGGCGAGCCGGAGCGCAACGACATGGTGCAGTACTTCGCCGAGCAGCTCGACGGGTACGCGGCGACCGAGCACGGGTGGGTGCAGTCGTACGGGTCGCGGTACGTCCGCCCGCCGATCCTGCACGGCGACGTAGCGCGGCCCCGTCCGATGACGGTCGAGTGGGCGACGTACGCGCAGTCGCTGACGGGCAAGCCGGTCAAGGGGATGCTGACCGGTCCGGTGACGATGCTGGCGTGGTCGTTCGTCCGCGACGACCAGCCGCTCGCCGACACCGCCCGCCAGGTCGCCCTCGCCTTGCGGGACGAGATCGCCGATCTGGAGGCGGCCGGGATCCGCGTCATCCAGGTGGACGAGCCCGCGCTGCGCGAGCTGCTGCCGCTACGGGCCGCCGACCGTCCCGCCTACCTGGACTGGGCGGTCGGTGCGTTCCGGCTCGCCACCTCGGGGGTCGCCGACACCACCCAGATCCACACGCACATGTGCTACTCGGAGTTCGGGGAGATCATCGGGACGATCGGCGAGCTGGACGCCGACGTCACCAGCGTCGAGGCGGCCCGCTCCCACATGGAGCTGGTCGGCGACCTGCGCGCCGCCGGGTACGAGAACGGCATCGGGCCCGGCGTGTACGACATCCACTCCCCGCGCGTCCCGTCCGCGGAGGAGATGGAGGAGAACCTGCGGCGCGCGCTCCGGGCGGTGGAGCCCGCGCGGCTGTGGGTCAATCCCGACTGCGGCCTGAAGACCCGCGCCTACCCGGAGACGGAGGCGTCCCTGCGCAACCTCGTCACGGCGGCCCGGCGCGTCCGGAAGGAGATCGCGGGCTGACGCCCGGGGGTCGCGTGGCCCGCCCCCCCCGCCGGGCCACGCGACGCCGGGCGGGGTCACCCGCGCTCAGGGTCGTCCAGCGTCTCGCAGAGCTGGACGATCTGTTCGCAGGCTTCGGTGATGTCGGTGATGGGCAGGCATCCGACCGCGCCGGAGCGGGCGCACCAGCGGAACGACGCGGCCTCGCACCAGACGGTCAGGTCGCCCTGGCCGTGCAGGACGGGCTGACCGGACTTCTCGGTGGGGGTGAGGTGGACGATCCCGCGCCGGACGATCAGGGCGTGGAGGTCCCGCGTGGCGTGCGGCCCGTCCACCCGCCAGACATGGCGGCGGCGCACGGTGTGCGGGAGCGGGAGGGCGAACCAGGTCGCCTTACCGGGGACGGCCGGCGTCCGCAGCCGGGACCGCGTGGGGTGGTGGCCCCACCGGCCCCGCGCGAGCAGCTCGACGATCTCCAGGCCGCGGCCGTGGTCGAGGACGTCGTCGCCGGGGCCGGCGGGCGGGCGCCATCCGCGCAGCGTGTCGAAGGTCTTGACGACGAGCTCGTCCCGT
The DNA here is from genome assembly GCF_039871695.1 of Actinomadura sp. B10D3. Lineage (NCBI taxonomy): Bacteria > Bacillati > Actinomycetota > Actinomycetes > Streptosporangiales > Thermomonosporaceae > Actinomadura > Actinomadura sp. B10D3. Next base: position 63,577 of record NZ_JBDPLY010000026.1, on the reverse strand, counting down.
CCGTGCCCGTCGTCGCGCTGGTAGACCCAGAGCTCGGCTCCCGGGGAGCCGTCGCGGGACGTCGCGTGCTGCAGGACGTTGGTGGCCAGCTCGCTGACCATGAGCGTGATGTCGTCGACGTCGCCGACCGACAGGCCGAGCGCGGGCAGGAGGCCGGTGACGTGGGCGCGGGCGACCCTGGCGATGGAGGTGTCCGCGGGCAGGGGGAGGGCGGCGCAGCCGCCGTTCTCCAGCCTCCAGGGGATCCCGCACATCGCTGCGGCCTTCGTCATGACGCCCACCCTCACAGGGGTCGTTAGCGGAGCCGGTCGGATCCAGACATTCGCGACATGCGTCCTCATGGTTCGCGACTCGCTATGTGTGAATCACAGATCCAAGCCTCGCACATTTCCGGCCACCTCGGGCAGCGGACCGCAAGGATCATTCACCCACAAGTGAGACGTTCACCGATGCGCCCGAAATGGTCCAAACCACATCGCCTGGGAGCGCCTGAAGCGTGTACCGGCGGACAGGCGACCGGGCGGTCGTGCCGCTGTAGCGTGGACGTCGCCTGAGAGAGGGCCGCACACATGAAGATCCCCCAGGGGTGCAGCCCTGGGGGATCTGTGTGCGGCCCGGTCAGCGGTCGTAGCGTCCCGCGCGGACGTCTTCGAGGAACGAGGCGAAGACGGTCCGGGCGACGACGTGCGCCCCGGCCTCCGGGGTCCTGCTGTCACGCAGCCCGGTGGCCGTCCCGAGGTCGGCGACCTCGACGCAGCCTCCGTTGCTGCTCGCGCTGGCGGTGGCCTTGAACCACCGTGCCTGAGAGAGATCCATACCGGTCTACTCCAGCGTTGAGATCAGTTTCTGCAGATGGTCCGCGGTGTCGGCGGGGCCGAGCGCGGCCTGGCGGATCTGGTCGAAGATGGCGTCATAGGCCTCCACGTCGCCGGGGGTGTCGATCTCCTGGATCGCCGCGTCGTTCTCGAGGAAGACCATGGGCGGCTCGTCGCCGGGGAACCGGAAGATGTTGACCAGCGTGGACATGCCCGGGTGCAGCCCGTCGGCGAGCCGCAGCAGCCGCAGCTCCACGTTGGGACGCCGGGACATCGTCAGCAGATGGGCGAGCTGGGCCCGCCGGTCGCCGGCGTCGCCCCACTCGTACATCAGCGACGCCTCGGTGATGACCGCGATCAGCTCCGGGGCGTGCTCGTCCCGGTCGAGGATCTGCTGCCGTCTCAGCCGGGCCCGCAAGGCGCGCTCGCGCCATTCGGGCGTTCTGGTGCCGGACGACAGGAGCGCCTGCATGTACGGCAACGTCTGCAGCAGCCCCGGGAGTACCAGCGGCATGACCACCCGGATGCTCGACGCGTCTCCCTCGAACCCGGGGAACTCGTTGTCGAACACATCCGAGTAGTCACGCCACCAGGCCCGCTGGCGCGCGCGAGCGGCGAGCTCTTCGAGTTCGTCGAGATCGCTGCCCTCGTAGATGCGCGCCAGATCGCGGATATCACTGAGCTCGGGCCGTACCCAGCTGTTGGCCTCGAACCGGCCGACCTTGCCCCGTCCCCAGTTCAGCCGGTCGCAGACCTGGTTGGCCGTGTATCCCGCCTCGACGCGCAGCTCCTTCAAACGGCGCGCCAGCCCCCGCTTGGCGATGGTGGCCCCGTACGCCTCGCTCACCGGAACCACCTCCCTTGACATCCGGCCGCCATCAGCATACGCCTTCCGAACTTGTGAATCACAGATCCCATCGGATCAGGAAGCGGCGCGATCGAACTCGCCCTTCCTGACACCGTCCAGGAAGCACGCCCACTCGTGCTCGTCGAAGACCGAGATCAGGTCACCGGACGTGCGCAGCAGCGTCCACTCCCCGACGAACGCCACCTCGATGGCGCCCTCGTCGCTCTCCGACCGCTTCCAGTCCAGAGCGTCCGGATCGACGCCCAGTTCCTCGACCGAGGGTTTCCTCATTTCGGCTTCCTCGCCACAGCGCAGTATCCCCACCGCGACCCATCACTGTCGGCGGCGTCAGGGTCTTCGGCACCCCACTGCCCAACGTAGGCGAGCCGCGCCGGGCCTCCTTCATAAGGCGGGACGATCTCCAGCCCGGTGAAGAACCGCTCGATGTCGGCACGCGCCCGGACGCGGACCGCGCCGCTGGACGACCTGGAGTACACCTCCTCGACCGTGTCGACCGCCCTGTCGGGCTGGCGCTCGCTGGTGATGGAGGACAGCGCGAGGTAGCTGCCGGGCACCAGCCGGCTCATGTACTTCTGGACGGCGCCCCACGGGTCGTCCTCGTCCGGGACGAAGTGGGTCACCGCGACCAGCAGCAGCGCCACGGGCTTCGTGAAGTCGATCAGGGCGAGGGCCTCCTCGTGCCCGAGCAGCCCGTCCGGGTCGCGGAAGTCGGCCGTGATGAACGCCGTCCCGGACGACCCGGCCAGCAGGTCCTTCGCGTGCGCCGCCACCATCGGGTCGTTGTCGGCGTACAGGACGCGGGTGTCGGGTGCGACCGCCTGCGCGGCCTCGTGCGTGTTGTTCCGCGTCGGCAGGCCCGCGCCGATGTCGACGAACTGCCGGATGCCCTGCTCGGCGAGCCAGCGCACCGACCGCTGCAGGAACCCGCGGTTCGCCCAGGCGGCGTCCTCCAGGTCGGGCATGTTCGTCCGGACCGCCTCCGCGGCCTTGCGGTCGACCTCGTAGTTCTCCGTTCCGCCGAGGATGTAGTCGTACATCCGGGCCGGGCTGGGGACGGTGGTGTCCACCCCGGGAGGAGCCTTCTCCGTGCCGCTCACCGTTTCGCCTCCATTGCCGCAACTTGTGATGCACGAATTATGAAGCAAGGCCCTTGACCGTGCGATGTTTCGGTCAAGGGCGGTCCAGGGTTCGCCTCCCGTTCCCCGGGCATGGGCGAGGCGAAAGGGGGAAAATATGAAGACTGCGCCGGAACTCGCCCTGCGCCAGCTCACGATGCAGTTCGTCGGCAATGCGACCATGCTGCTGCGCTGCGGGCCGTTCACGCTGCTGACGGATCCCAACTTCCTGCACCGGGGGCAGCGCGCCTATCTCGGATTCGGCCTGACCACGCGGCGGCTCACCGATCCCGCGGTGCGGATCGGCGACCTGCCGCACCTGGACGCCGTCGTCCTGTCCCACCTGCACGGCGATCATTGGGACCGGGTCGCGCGTGCGAAGCTCGACCGGGGCCTGCCGATCGTCACCACGCCCCACGCGGCGCGCCGCCTCCAGGGCTGGCACCGCTTCCGGCACACCGTCGGCCTGCGCACTTGGGAGTCGCACACGCTGGTCAAGAACGGGGCGCTGCTGCGCATCACGTCCATGCCCGGCCGGCACGCTCCGGGCCCCGTCCAGTACATGCTGCCGCCGGTCATGGGCAGCCTTCTCGAATTCGGACCCGCGACCGGCGACGTGCAGTTCCGCCTCTACATCACCGGTGACACGTTGATGTTCGACGGAATCGAACAAATAGCCCGGCGCCATCGCGACATTCATGTGGCCGTTCTGCATCTGGGCGGCACCAGGCTGCCCGGCGGCCTTCTCGTCACGATGGACGCCGTCCAGGGCGCCGATCTCATCGAGACGATCCGTCCGGCGACCGCGGTGCCCATCCACTACGAGGACTACACCGTGATGACCTCGCCTTTGGACGATTTCCGGCGGGAACTGGAACGCCGCGGGTCATCCGACCGAGCCGCCTACGTCGCCCCAGGTCAGACCCGCACCTTCACGCACCCGTAAGGCCGCATAAGTCGCGGCAGCTGGGTAGACGCACCATGACCCGGAAGCTGGACGGAATCATGTTTCAGATCGAGGACATCAGGCAGTGGCGCGGCAGGGACGTCATCGACGCGTCCGGGAGCAAGATCGGCCAACTGGAGGCCATCTACGTCGACACGCTGACCGACGAGCCGTTCTTCGCCACGGTGAAGGTCGGGCTGCCGACCCGGCAGCGCCTGGTGTTCGCGCCGCTGGACGGCGCGACGCTGGGCCCGGAGCACCTCCGGCTCGCCTACCCGAAGAAGCACGTCAGGGACGCCCCGTCGATCGACACCGACGGCGAACTGTTCGCCGCCGCCGAACCGGCGGTCTTCTCCCACTACGACATCCCGTACGAGGCGGGCCCGAGCGAGCGCCGCCTGGCCCGCCGCTGACGCCGTCCGCGCGCGGTCGAGGCGGCGGCGCCGCCCCGTCCGGGTGGGACGGGACGGCGCCGCCAGCCGTCGTTCACCAGCGGTACCAGCGGCCCCGCCGGCCGGACGGTCCCGTGCCGCGGGCCACGAAGCCCAGCAGCCACACCAGCAGGACGACGGCGGCCACGATCCACAGGACCTTGAGCGTGAAGCCGATCCCGAACAGGATCAGCGCGAGCAGCAGTACCAGGATCATCAACCAGGGCATCGGGGGCCTCCTCGGGGGGGTGCGTCCAGCGCTCCGGGTGTGCCCCTTTGAGAAAGGTTGATGCATGGCAAAGATCTCGTTTAAGGCGCTTTGCCGTTCGTGATGTGGAGCCGGGTGTGCAGCCCGGCGACGTGGAGGATACGGCGCACCCGCGGCTGCGGATCGCACAGGGACAGCCGCCGTCCTCGCCGGGCCATCAGCTGGTGCGCCCGCACCATGACCGACAGCCCGCTGGAGTCGATGAACGCCAGTTCGGAGAGGTCCAGGAGAAGCCGGTGCGGGTCGTGCGCGTCGATGGCGACCGCGATGTGGTGCCGCAGGTCGTCGGCGGTGGAGCAGTCGAGCTCGCCGGTGAGGCGCAGCTCGGTGGTGAGCTCGTCGGGGTGGACGAGGATGTCGAGCAGAAGCAGGCCGCCGGCGCAGCTGATGCTGTCTGTGGCGGGCGGTGCGGTCGAACGGTCGGCCGAGGTCACTGAGCCTCCAAGGGCTGCATGGAATCTCGGGGCCGGACGGGGGCATGGGCCGGACCATCGAGAAGGCGAAGATCGAGAATCAGGTCGGGGATGGTCGGCACGTGCGCAGCTTCAGGCGTCGCCCCCGCTCAGGATCTCGGCGGCGAGGTCGGCGACGCGCCGGCGGCTGTCCCGGGCCCGCCGGCGCAGCCGGCTGAAGGCCGCGACGGCGTCCTCGCCGTGGGTCGCCATCAGGTAGCCGATGGCGCGTTCGATGACCACCCGGTAGTCCAGCGCGTACTGGAGCTGGGCGGCGGTGGCGTTGTGCTCCTGGGACGCCAGCGCCGCCGCCACGAGCTCCCCGGTGAGGTCGGCGTAGGCGCGCAGCGCGATGATGTCGGAGTCGTCCCATTCGGCGGGCTCGGACTGGTAGACGTTCAGGGTGCCGACCGGGCTGCCGCCCAGCAGGATCGGGACGCCGGCCACGGCGCGCACCCGCTCGTCGAGCACCTCCGCGAGCTGGGGCCACCGGGCGTCCGAGCGGACGTCCTTGGTGGTGACCGGGCGCCCCACGACGTAGGTGTCGTAGCACGGCCCCTGCTCGGCGCGGGCCTGCGCCTCCTCCAGGGACCGGCCGGCCTCGTCGGCCGCGGCCACGTAGCGGAGCTGCTCCTCCTGGTCGATGAGCATGATGCCCGCGCCGTCGTAGCCGAACAGGCGGTCCACCGAGCTGACCACCCGCTGCAGGGCGCGCACGACATCGGGTTCGTGCGGAGCCTTGCGCAGGCGCTTCAGGCTCGCCCCCAATGCTTCGCTGTCGATCTGCACGGTGTTCCCCGTTCTCGGATGCCCGCTAATGGGACGTCATGGCGCCGCGGCCGTCCTGGTCAGGCGCCGGTGGAGGCACGGTGAGCCGGACCAGAAGGTCGGCCGCGGTGTCGGCCAGGGTCTGCCCGACCGCGATCTGGTCGCTCGTCCACGCCCCAGGCGTGCTCCGGTAGAAGTTCAGCGCCCCGATGACCGCACCGCCGGCGTGCACGGGCACCGCCAGCACGGCCCGGACCGGTGCGGCCCTGCGCGCCAGCCTCGCGTAGGCGGTGCCGCCGCGACCCTCCAGGTCGTCCACGGCGACCGGGTGGTCGGCGGCCACGGACTCGTGGGCGGGGCCGTCCCGCTCGGACTGCTCGGCGTACTCCAGCTCCAGCCCTTCGGCGGTGGACCCGGCCACCGCGCGTAGCCCGGCCCGCGGGTCGTCCAGCATCAGCGCCGCGCCGTCGGCCCGCGAGATCGCCGCCATCGAGCGCAGCGCGCTGGACAGGCGTCTCCCCGCCAGGAACAGGCTGTGGTCGGTACCGGAGAAACCGGTGCCGGGATCGTTCGCCAAGATCGTCACCTCGGGCAGCCATCAGTGCTGATCCGCGGACACAGGGCGGAACTTCCGCGTCGACTCTACCCGTGCCCGCGCGATGCCACACCCACACCCGGGCGAGACCCGACATTCCGCACCGCGGGCAAAATCCCGTTAAGGCGTGCTTGCGTGCACCGGCCCCGGGTACGGGGGCGACCGAACCAAGGAGGGAAAATGATCGACACACTGCACAAATGGGGCCTGAAGTCGAACATGATGTACATGGCGGGTATCGGATCGATCGGGCTGGCCTTCGCCTCGTGGGCGATGTCCAACCGGCTGGAGGACGCCGGCCTGGAACGGGCCGACCGATGGGGAATCTTCGTCGGGGAATGGGCACCGACCTTCTTCGCCATAGGCATCGCCCTGCGCATGGAGGAAATGCGCGACAAGACGATCGGCATGCTCGGGCGGCGCGACGACATGGACGAGCGCGTCGCCGGCCGGGAGGCACACGCGGCCCGCTGACGGAGCCCGCGCCGCGGGGCGGATGCAACCGCCCGGCCACCACGTCTCGAAGGACGGTGCATGGAGGAAGCGGTGGATTCCCGGCATAGGACGGCGTGGCGACGATGACGGCCCGCGATCCCGTCGTGGTCGTCGGGGCGGGCCTCGCCGGCCTGTCCGCGTCGCTCCACCTGGCCGCGCGGGGCCGTGACGTGCTGGTCGTCGAGGGTCGTGACGCACCGGGCGGCTGCTGCGGGTCGGCGACCTCCGGCCCCTACCGGTTCGACACCGGCCCGTCCGTCCTGACCATGCCGGGCGTGCTGGCCGCCACGTTCGGCGCCGCGGGCGTGGACATGGACGGCGTGCTGCCGCTCCGGCGGCTGGATCCGTCCTACCGGCTGGCGTTCCCCGACGGTTCCCGGCTGGACGTGGTGGCCGGCGCGGAGCGGATGGCCGGGAACGTCCGGGAGCTGTGCGGCCCCGCCGAGGCCGCCCGGTACCTGCGTTTCCGGCGCCGGCTCGGGAGACTTTTCGAGGCGGAATGGTCCTCGTTCATCGACGCGGACATGACACGGCTGCGCAGCATGGCCCGCCCTTACGCGTTGCTGAAACTGGCGGCCGCAGGCGGGTTCCGGAGACTGGACCGATGGGTCTCCGACCAATTGACCGACGAGCGCCTTATACAGGCACACACTTTTCAATCTCTCTATTTGGGCTTGGCCCCCCATCAGGCGCTGGCCATCTATGCGATCGTCGCCCACATGGACACGGTGAATGGCGTCTTCTTCCCTTCCCATGGCGGTATGCATGCCATTCCCCAGGCGCTGGCGGACGTCGCGGAGAAATCTGGCGCGACCTTCAGATACGGAGTCATGGCCGAGCGGGTGGAGACGGACACCTCGGGCGTGACGGCCGTCCGCCTGGAGACGGGCGAACGGTTGCCCGCCAGCCACGTCGTCGTCGCCTGCGACCTCCCGCGCGCACACGCCGGACTCCTCCCCGAGAAGACGGCCGACTGGCGCCTGCGCACCCCGCGCTACTCACCGTCCTGCCTGGTCATGCACTTCGGGCTCGACACGCCCCTGCCCGACCAGGCCCACCACACCCTCCATTTCGGCCGCCACTGGAAGGAGGGCTTCGACGCCCTGGCAGCAGGCCGCCCCCAACCCGACCCGAGCCTGCTGATCACCCACCCCGGAGACTCGACGCTGAGCGTCCTGGAACCAGCCCCCAACCTGACGAGCAGCACCGACTGGGATCACCTGATCCAACGCCTGCGGAACCACCTGGCAAGCCTCGGCTACGACCTGCCGCCCCCGAGGCTGACCATCGACCCGCCCGCCTGGGCCCGGCTCGGCCACTCGGCGGGCACCCCCTTCGCCTTGGACCACCGCTTCCGCCAGACCGCGTGGCTACGGCCCTCGGGCCGCAGCCGCGTCCCGCGGCTCCACTTCGCCGGCATGTACACCGCCCCCGGTGTGGGCGTCCCGCCCGCCCTGATCTCCGGGAGGCTCGCCGCCGCCCGGATCCTGGAGGACGCCCCATGACGCTGACCGCGAGCTACGAGCACTGCCGCCGCCTCAACGCCCGGCACGGCCGCTCCTTCTACCTCGCCACGCTGTTGCTCCCCGGGTGGAAGCGCAGGCACGTGCACGCCCTCTACGGCTTCGCCCGCCACGTCGACGACATCGTCGACGAGTGCGGCCCCGGCAACCCGGCGGGACGGTCCGCCGCCCTAGACGCGGTGACCGCCCGCCTGGACGCGGCCATGGCCGGCGAGCCGGTCCGCGACCGGGTGCTGCCCGCCTTCGCGCACACCGTCCGCTCCTTCGACGTCGGCCGCGCGGACATCGACGCGTTCCTGGACTCCATGCGCGCCGACCTGACCGTCACCCGATACGACACCTACGACGACCTGCTGGCCTACATGGAGGGATCGGCCGCGGCCATCGGGCTCATGATGCTCCCGGTCCTGGAGACCGTGCCGGGCGCCCAGCACTCCGCACGCGAACCCGCCCGCGAACTGGGCCGGGCGTTCCAGCTCACCAACTTTCTCCGTGACGTCTCCGAGGACCTGGCACGAGGCCGCGTCTACCTCCCTCTGGAAGACATGGCGAAGTTCGGCGTGACCGAGGCCGACCTGGCCTCCGGCACCTGCACCCGTCCGATACGAGACCTGGTGGCCTTCGAGGCCGACCGAGCCCGCAACCACTACAGACAGGCGCTGCAAGGAGTGGAACTGCTGACACCGTCCTCGCGCCCCTGCATCCGCGCGGCGCACCAGCTGTACGGCGGCATCCTGGACGAGATCGCCGCCGCGGACCACGACGTCCTGACCGGCCGCGCCAGGGTCCCCCGCAGACGCCGAGCCGCGATCTACGCCCGCCACCTCCTCGCGGCCAACGCCGCCACCCGAGCCGAACGCCGCCTGGAAACCACCTGAATGCCCCCCAAACCACCCGCCCACGCCCACCCCACACCCTCAAGCGCGAGTGGGGCGGGTGGGGGGTTTGTCGTGGTGGATGCGATGGGGGGTGATTCTGGGGCGTCGCCGGTGGTCGCGGGGGCGTTGGTGGCTTGGCGGGAGTTCGGGGTGCCGGTCGTTCTGGTGGGACGGGCCGAGGTGGTCGAGCGGGAGTTGGGGCGGCAGGGCGGCGTGGGCGAGGTGGACGTCCGGCATGCCGACGAGGTCGTCCCCATGGACGAGGCGGTGGCGCGGCGGGGGTCGAGCCTCATGGTGGGGTGCGAGCTGGCCCGGCGGGAGGGGGCGCCGTTCGTGTCGGCGGGGTCGACGGGGGCGGTCGTGGCGTGCGCGGTGCGCGCGTTCGGGCGGCGCGAGGGGGTGCTGCGTCCTGCGCTGGCGGTCGCGCTTCCGACGCCGTCCGGGTCGACGGTGCTGGTCGACGCCGGCGGGACCGCCGATCCGTCGGCCGAGATGCTGGCGCAGTTCGCGACGCTCGGCGCCGAGTACGCGCGTGGCGTGCTGGGTGTGCGCGATCCGTCGGTGGGGTTGCTGTCCATCGGCTCCGAGCCCGGCAAGGGCAACCGGCTCGTCCGGGACGCCGCGCGGCTGATGCCCGAAATGCCGGTGCGCTTCCACGGGAACGTCGAGGGGCATGACGTGCTGGCGGGGACCGTCGACGTGGTCGTCACCGACGGCTTCACCGGGAATGTCGTCCTGAAGAACATCGAGGGTTGCGTCCGCACGACGCTCGGCCTGGTGGCGCGGGCCGGGCTTACCGAGACAGGTCCGCTGGACAAGGTCGCGCGGTTGTACACGGCCGACACGCACGGAGGCGCGGCGCTGCTGGGGCTGGACGGGACGGTCGTCGTCGCGCATGGCTCGTCCGGGCCCGCCGCCATCGCGCGTGCCTGCGTGGTGGCGCGTGACCTGGCGGTCAGGGGGGCGGGCGTGTGAGCTGGTCAGGCGCGGTGCAGGGGGTCGCGACCGTCCCATGTGCCCTGGCTTCCGTAGAGAGCGAAGCGGGCGAAGAGCTCCTCGCTGTACCAGCCTTCGTCGCGGACGCGTCCGATGACGTCGCGGTGTGCGCTCTGGCCGTACGCGAATCGCCTTACCGCATTTTCCTCGCCCCACAAGGAAAATGTCGCCTGCCTGGCCAGCGGCCACTCCCCGATGCCGACGGAGGCGAGACAGCCGTCCTGGCGGCGCAGCAGCCGGTCCACGTCGGGGACGGCGCGGTAGAACGCCACGAGGCGGCGCGGGCGGATCGACGCCCGGGTCAGCACCGCCACCGGCCCTTCGGAGACAGAGCGGCCGGGGACGTCCGCGAACGGGTCCCGCCCACCCCAGCGGCCACGGGACGTGATCAGCGCGAGGCGCACATGCCACGACTCCTCGGCCTCCACCCGCCATCGGGCGGCCATCCGTGAGCGCGCCATGAACCGCTCCAATGCCGGTTCGCCGTCCCACACGGCGAACAGCGCCCAGCGGCGCAGGTCGGCGCCGAGGCTCATCGACCGGCCCCGGCCCGTGCCGAGCAGCCGCCAGAACCGCAGCCCGCCCGTGCCCCGCAGTTCCGGACGGTCGAACGCCATGTACCGCATGGCGTCCACACCCGCGTACCTGACGAGGTGAAACGAGGCGATGATTCCCGTGCTCGTGGCGGTCATCGGCGGCTACCTGCTCGGCTCGGTGCCGGTCGCGGTGCTCGTCGGGCGCGCCCACGGCGTCGACCCGCGTGACGTCGGCGACCGCAATCCCGGCTTCTGGAACGTCATGGAGCGCCTCGGCCGGAAGGCGGCCGCCCCCGTCTTCGCCGGCGACATGCTCAAGGGCACGGCGGCGGGCCTGGTCGGCCTGCTGGCGAGCGGGGCGCAGACGGGCGCGGCGGGGTCGGTGGCCGGGGACAGCGTCCTGCCGGTGTACGCGGCGGTGGCGGCGGCGATGGCCGGCCACGCCTGGCCGGTGTTCGCCGGCGGGCGCGGCGGACGCTCGATCCTCACGTTCGCCGGCGGGTTCGCGGTGATCTGCCCGGCGGCCTTCGGGCTCGGTGTCGCGCTGCTCGTCGCGGGGAGCCTGGCCTTCCGGTCGTTCGCCTGGGGCACCCGCCTCGCCGTGTTCTCCCTGCCGGTTCTGCAACTGTTCTTCGCGCCGGTCGAGCAGGTCGCCGGAACCGGGGCGCTGATGTGCCTCATCGGGCTGCGCTTCGGACAGGCCGCCCTGGCGGGCCGCCGGACATGACCGCTGCCCGCCCGTACCCGCGCCCGCGCCAGGCCCGCGCCGGAACCAACGCCGACCGTGCCAGCCGGACGGCCGCGGCCACGTCCAGCAACGGGGAGAGCGCGAGCCCCGGCCCCGGTCGCGCGTAGCTGCCACGCAGCGCGGCCACCAGCAGGACCCTCTGCGCAAGGAGGGCGAGGTCGAGCGGTGTCGGACGTCCCATCGCGGCCCGCAGGACGGGCAGTGCGGCCGTCAGCCAGACCGTCGCCACGTCCATGGCCAGCCGCCCGGCCGGGGTCACGTCCCGCAGGGAGATCGACCGGCCCCACTCCCGCCACACGGCGGCGGCCGACTCGTGCATGTCCACCCCGAGCAGCGGACCGGCGTCCACGAACCCGACCCGCCAGCCGTCCCGCGCGAGGAGCCGTCCGAGCGCGACGTCGTCGGTGAGGTGGCCGCGGACCCGGGCGAACCCGTCGGCCTCGGTCATCCGGGCCTTCCGGAACGCCATGCACTGGCCGTTGACCAGCAGTCGCCCGGCGGACGGCGGCGCGGGCCCGACCGGGCCGAACCGGTAGACGAGCGTCGCCAGCAGCGACGCGTGCAGCGCCTGCTCGGCCACGCCGTCGCAGATGAACCGCGGCCCCACGCTGACCAGGTCGTAGCGGTCGAGCAGTGCCGCGAGTTCCGCGCAGAGCCTGGCTTCGGGACGCGTGTCCGCGTCCAGCAGGACCACGACCGGTCCCTTCGCCGCCTGGACGCCCTGGTGCAGCGCCCACTGCTTGCCCACCCATCCGTCCGGCAGCGGCGCGCCCGTGATGACCGTCGCGCCCAGTTCCGCGGCCAGTTCGGGCGTGCCGTCGCGCGACTCGTCGTCCACGACGATCACCTCGCTCACCGCGGGGTCGGCGAGCACCCGCACCAGGCATCCAGCCAGGCGGGCCTCCTCGTCGCGGGCGGGGATCACCACCGAGACCGCCTCCGCCGGCGCACCGGGCACCCCGGCCCCCAACGGCGCCGGGCGCGCACGCCCCCGAGCCAACCGCCCCGCCACCACCAGGGCCGCCACCACCTGCCCCACCGCAAGCACCCTCGACGCCGCGACCCGCCCACCCCGCCACCAAGACGCAACTCCGGCGCAGGGCGTTCGTGGCCTGGGGTGGAGGGTCATGGGCGTCCGGGGGCGGGAGCGAGGTCTTTGTTGATCATGGTGGTCACGATGCGGGCGCTCATCGCCACCAGGGGGAGGCCGCCGCCGGGGTGGGTGGAGCCGCCTACCAGGTACAGGCCGCGGCGGGGGCCGCGGTTGGCGGGGCGGCGGAAGGGCGCGAGGCGCCCGTGGTGGGGGGTGCCGTAGATGGCGCCGCCCCAGGCGCCGTAGCGGTCGCGCAGGTCCGCCGGGGTGAACGGTTCGACGAAGCGCAGGCGGCCCGACAGGTCGTGGCCGCGCTGCGCGAGGCGCTCCAGGACGAGGTCCCGGTAGGCGTCGACGGACATGGGCCAGCGGCCCGGGTCGCGGGACGGGACGTTCACCAGCAGCACCCAGTTCTCCGCCCCGGCGGGCGCCTGGGTGGGGTCGTCCACCGCCGAGCAGCCGATGTAGATCGTGGGGTCCTCCGGCGGGACGCGACGGCGGAAGATGTCGTCGAACTCCCGCCGGTAGTCGGCCGAGAAGGCGACCGAGTGGTGCGGCAGCCCGCCGGTCCGGCCGTCGACGCCGGCGAGCAGCAGGAACGCCGAGGACGACGTGCCGAGGGCCGCGATCCGGCGCAGGCGGCGACGGTCGGGCAGCAGGCGGCCGTACAGGGCCGCGGCGTCGGCGTTGACCACCACGGCGTCCGCCCTCACGCGTTCGCCCGAGGCCAGCAGCACGCCCGTGACCGCCGAGCGAGACGCGGTCACCCGCTCCACCTCGGCGCCGGTTCGGACGTCCACGCCGGCCGTGGTCAGGAGCGCGGCGAGGTCGTCGGCGAGGCGCCGCATGCCGCCGGGGACGTACCAGCCGCCGTCCCCGTGCTCGATCGCCGGGACGCAGCCGAGCGCCGCCGGTGCCCGGTACGGGTCCGACCCCGCGTACGTCGCGTACCGGTTCACGTACTGGCGCAGCCGCGGGTCGTCGAAGAAGCGGCGGGCCAGGCCGTCCAGCGTCCGGCCGGGTGCGACGGCGAGCAGGTCGCGGGGCCGGGCGTGCTCGGGTGGACGTCCCAGGGGTCCGGCGAAGAACGTCCGCCGTGAGGCCGCCAGGCATCCCTCGGCCCAGCGGTGGTAGGCACTCCATGCGGCGCCCTGGCCCGGGGCCAGCCGGTCGACCTCCTTGGCCATCCGGCCGGGGTCGCGGTGGGCGCGCAGGACCGTGCCGTCGGCGAAGTGGTACCGGCACAGCTCGTCCAGTTCCAGCAGGGGACGGCCCACGCCCAGGTCGCGGAACAGTCCGGGCAGCGTGAGCAGGGACGGCCCGAGCGAGAAGACGAAGCCGTCCCGCTCGTGCTCCGCCAGCTTGCCGCCGAGCCGCCCGAGCCTCTCGTAGAGCCGGACGTCGTGGCCGCCGCGCGCCAGCAGCAGCGCCGCGGCCATCCCGCCGACCCCCCCGCCGACCACGATCACCTCCGCCATGCGCGCCTCCACGCCGGCACGGCGAACGCCCCCATCGCGGTGCCGCCGGCCGCCGCCACGAGAAGGTCGCGGGGTTGGAACACCGCCGCGAACGCCAGCGTCTCCATCGCCGCCATCACCGTGTAGAGCGCGACCAGCCCGCGGGACGCGGCCGTCCGCTCCACCAGAACGTCGATCAGCGCCATGACCAGGAACGACACCAGCAACCATCCCGCGAAGTTGCTGATCGGAACGCCCCGGTACGGGCCGCCGTCCGGCCAGGTCCACAGGCCGAGGCGCAGCATCTGCGGGTCCAGGAACAGATCCCAGGCGGTCAGGGCCAGCGCTCCGGCCGCCCACCGCGCGAGCCGGTTCTCCGGCAGGACGGCCGCCGCGACCGCGTGCGCCGCGAGACCCATGCCGCCCCAGGCCACCGCGACCGTGACCGGCACGCCGCCCACCTGCGGCCGGAGCACGGACGTGTAGGAGTACTCCCCGAACGGCACGCCCGTCCGGACGCCCACCCACTCAGCCACGTACCCGACGGCCACCGCCGCACCGAAGGCCGCCGCCGCCCGGCGGGGCCCGTGCCGCGCGGCAAGGTACGACACGGCGCTCGCCGCCAGGAGCGCCACCACGACACTGGTCAGGACGATCGGCCTCGGACGCACCCCGGACACCACCTGGGCCGCCGTCATCGCCGCGAGAAACCCGGTTCCCGCCAGTGCCCACGCGCTCGGACGCCGCCGGACGGCCCTCTTGCGCCGCCCGGCGAGTCCCCTGCGCCCGACCCGCACCTGCCCCACACAGGTTCTTCGGGGCCGGGAGCCGCCACGGATGCATGCCTAGGACGAGACGCTGAACGCGAGCAGCGCCGCGTCGTCCTGGAGGGCCTCGCCGAACTGCTCAAGCAGCCCGTTCAGCGCGGCGATCAGCGGCCTGGCGTCCGTGGGGGCGAGATCGGCGACGAAGGCGCGCAGAGCCTCCTCGCCGAACAGTTCCCGCCCGGCGCCAGTACGAGCCTCGGTCAGACCGTCGGTATACAGCAGCAGGGTGTCGCCAGGGTGCAAGACGGTGTCGACGTCTGCGAAGAAGGCATCGGGCAGGGCTCCGACGAGTTGGCCTCCTGGAGTGTGCAGGTACTCGGTACGCCCGTCACGCCGCAGGACGAGCGCCGGCGGATGCCCGCCACTGGCGAGATGGACGGCATGACCGGCGGGGCCCGGTGTCAACGTCCCGTAGACGGCGGTGCAGTACTGAAGTTCCTCGTTCGTGCTGTGCGCGTCCAGGACGGTGTTGAGGACGGTCAGCGCCGCGACCGGTTCAGAATCCTGGACGGCCGCCGCGCGCAACGTGTAGCGGGTGAGCGAGGTGATGGCGGCGGCCTTCGGGCCCTTGCCGCGTACGTCACCGAGGAAGAACCCCCAGCGCATCGCGTCCAGAGGGAACACGTCGTAGAAGTCGCCGCCCATACGGTCGGGCGAAGCGGTGTGGTACGACGAGGCGAGCTGGAGGCCGGGCACCTCCGGAAGGACGGGAGGCAGGAGGCTCTGCTGCAGGACGTCGAGCGCCTCCTGCAGCCTGTTGCGGTCGATCTCGGCCTTCCGATGCTCCTCCTCGGCCGCGCGGCGGGCGCGAAGAAGCTCCTCCTCATAGGCGCGGCGGTCGCGGGCCTCAAGCAGCGTCATGCTGATCTGCCGCGAATCACCGCCCGCCCCGCTCGCGCGCTCCCCGCTCGCGCCCTCCTCGCCGTCCGGGACCTTCGTGACCACCGCCGTGACCAGTACCGGGATGCGGTTCCCGCCGGTGGTGTCCACGATCTCCAAGGCGATGCCGTCGACGCGGCCCTGCATGTGGAGCAGCGGCGCGAAATGGGTCTCGTGGTAGAGCTTGCCGCCCATGGTGAGCAGGTCTGGGAACCGCAGACGGCCCAGGACCTCGGCGCGGTCGCGGCCGATCCAGTCCAGCAGCGTGCGGTTGATCCTGATGATCGTCCCGTCCATGCGGGTGGAAACGTAGCCGACCGGGGCGCTCTCGTAGAACTCCTCGGCGGGATGGGTCACGGCGGCAGGTCCCGGACGAAGGCGATGATCGCCTCCGCGGTGGGCTCCGGCGCGCTGAGCTGGGGGCAGTGGCCGGACGCGTCGAGCGTCCGCAGCCGGCTGCCGGGGATCGCGGCGTGCACGTACGCGCCCACCTCGGGCGGCGCGATCACGTCCCGGGCGCAGTCCAGCACCAGCGTGGGGACCGTCACGCGCGCCAGGTCCTCGCGGTTGTCCGACAGGAAGGTGGTGCGCGCGAAGACCCGGGCGATGTCGGGGTCGGTGCGGCAGAACGCGTTGGTCAGCTCCGCGCCGAGCTCGGGACGATCCGGATTCCCCATGATCACCGGGGCCATGGCGGCGGACCAGCCGAGGTAGTTCGACTCCAGCGACGCCAGCAGTTCGTCGATGTCCTCCGCGCTGAACCCGCCCCGGTAGCCGGCCTCGTCGATGTAGCGCGGGGACGGGACCAGCATCACCAGCCCGGTGATCCGCTCGGGCACGGTCGCCACCGCGAGGACGCCCACCATCGCGCTGACCGAGTGCCCGACGAACACCGCGTCCCGGAGGTCCAGGCCGTCGCAGAGCTCCACGACGTCGCGGGCGTAGCCGTCCAGCGTCCCGTAGCGGGCCTCGTCCCAGGCCGACAGATCGGACCGCCCGGAACCGACATAGTCGAACAGCACGACCCGGAAGGTCTCGGCCAGCCGCGGGGCCACCAGCCGCCACAGGTTCTGGTCGCAGCCGAACCCGTGCGCGAGGACGACCACGCGCCCGTCGGCCGGACCCTGGACGGTCACGTTGTTCCTGCTGACGACGTCCATGCTTCTCAGACGGGCTCCGCCGGGGACGGCATCCGCCGGGGGCCGCGCCGGCCGCCGAAGGCGTCCGCGGCGGCCACCGTCCGGAACTCCTCCAGGACGGTGATCTGCGCCTCGGCCCGCGCGAGCAGTTTCCGCAGCTCGTCGGCGTCCAGGGCGGGGTACTCGCCGGTGAGGGCGAGCAGGGTGCGCCAGCACGCCGCCTTCCCTTCGACGCCGAGCCGCATGGCCTCGGCCTCCACCACCTCGGTCAGCGGGGACCGGCCCCGCAGCCGCCCGTTGAGCTTCAGCCGTCCGAGCTTCTCCCCCGCGGACATCGCGATGCTCTTGTAGTGCCGGACGGGGACGCCGAGCGACTGCATGGTCGCGAGCAGGGCGCCCCGGTCGGCGGCGACGTCGTCGGCCAGCCGGCGCATCCGCTCCTCGTCCGGCCTGCCCTCGTGCGCCTTCGCGAGGGCGCGGGCGCGGGCCACCCCGCCCGCCGCCCCGGCCAGGTGATCGTTCAGGTAGATCGCCAGAAATGTCGTTTTGTCCATGGACGCCCCCTTACCCGATGAGATCCCGCCGATGACTCCCCGGCGCCCTCACTTGAGCGGGTCGTGGCCCCAGTTCATCAGCGAGTACCGCCACGCGGTCTCCGTGACGTCCCCGGACGGCCGCTGCGCGAGATGCCGGTGCACGTACCCGACGACCTTGTTCATGTGGGCGTAGTCGTCGTCGCCCAGGTCGGCCTTCTTCGCCCGGAGCAGCCGCACGATCCTGCGCCCGGACGCGTGCCCGGTCGACTCCCCGCCGCCGTCCTTCTGCCCGGCCGACCGCGACTCGTCCGTCTCCAGCCAGCGTTCGAGCTCCCCGGCGGTCATGTTGACGACCTTCCCGAACTCGGCCGCCACCTCGTCGTGGTCCGTCACGACGTCCGCCTCTTCAGCGCCGACGCCTTGTGGACGGCGGTCTTCCCGCTCTTGTGGCTGCGGACGACGTACTGCGGCTCCTCCGGCGACGCCGCGACCGTCCGCCCGCCCTCCTCCCGCCGGTCGGTGACCTTCTTCTCGACACGGCCCTCGGCCTCGGACCCGTGGCTCCGCCACGTGACCTCGTCCCCCACCGTGAACTCGTCCTCGCGCTTCGTCATGCACGCCCACCTACCCCCCGAGCCGCCCCATCCGACCAAACACCAGGTCAAATGCCGCACGGCGCGTCCCGGGCGGGAACATCGCGTTCAGCATGGTCAGCCTGGCCGGCGCGGTCGGCCTGATCGTCCACCATTACCGGGCCCGCCGCCGAGCGCCCCGCCCGGCCCTGGGTACACCAGGGGACGGAAGGTGGAGGTGAGCACGGAAGGAGGCCGTGATGGGGATCGTCTCACGCGGGTTTCACGGCCGGCGGCGCGAGTCCGCCGACCTGCCGCCCGGCCAGTACCTGACCGAGGACTTCCCGGTGCTGTCGGCCGGCCCGACCCCGCGCATCTCGCGGGACGACTGGGAGTTCACCGTCACAACGGAGGCCGGGCAGCGGCACCGGTGGACGTGGCGGGACCTGCTCGACCTGCCGTCCGAGGCCCCGCATGTGGACATCCACTGCGTCACCAAGTGGTCCAAGCTGGGCACGGACTGGCAGGGCGTCTCGCTGGACGTCCTGCTGGCCGACGTGGAGACCACGGCCGACTACGCGCTCGTCTCGTCCTACGGCGGATACACCACGAACCTTCCGCTGGAGGACCTGCTGGACGGGCAGGCCTGGATCGTCCACGGTTACGACGGTGACGATCTGGCGCCGGAGCACGGGGGCCCGGCGCGGCTGCTCGTCCCGCACCTGTACTTCTGGAAGTCGGCGAAATGGGTGCGCGGCATCGACCTGCTCACCCAGAACGAGCCGGGCTTCTGGGAGACCGCCGGCTACCACGACTACGGAGACCCATGGCGCGAGCAGCGTTACCAGGGCGACTGACCTGGCGGGTCGCGCGGCTCGCCGAGTCCCGCGCCGAGACGGCGACGGCCCGCACGCTGGTCTTCGACGTGCCCGACTGGCCGGGGCACCTGGCCGGTCAGCACGTCGACGTCCGGCTGACGGCCGAGGACGGCTACACCGCGCAGCGCAGCTACTCGCTGTCCGCACCGGACCGGGTCGAGCTGACCGTCCAGCGGATAGCGGACGGCGAGGTCTCCCCCTACCTCGCCGACGTGCTCGAACTCGGCGACGCCGTCGAGCTCCGCGGCCCGGTCGGCGGCTGGTTCGTGTGGCGGCCGGGCGCGGGACGTCCCGTCCTGCTGGTCGCGGGCGGCTCCGGCATCGCGCCGCTGATGGCCATGATCCGGGCCCGCCGCCGCGCCGAGGACGGCACGCCGTTCCGGCTGCTGTACTCCACGCGCACGCCCGGCGACGTGTACTACGCCGACGAGCTGCGGGACCCCGACCCCTTCCTGGACGTCACCCACGTCTACACCCGGGAGGCCCCGGACGGCTGGCCGCGCCCGCCCGGCCGCCTGGCCCCGTCCGACCTGGACGGCGGCCCGGACGACGCCGACTGCTTCATCTGCGGGCCGACCGCCTTCGTGGAGGCGGCCGCCGATCTGCTCGTCGCCCGCGGCCACGACCCCCGGCGCATCAAGACCGAACGGTTCGGCTGAGCGGAGGCAGACATGACCGTGCCCCATCGAGACGCCCCGGGCCCGCCCGCTCCGGTTGACGGCAACGCGCTCGCCGGCCCGCTGGGCGAGGTGTTCGCCGTGGACGTCACGGCCGCCATCGGCCGCTGCGCCAACTGCGGCCTGTCCGGCCCGGTCGCCGCGCTGCGGGTCTACGACCGGGCGCCCGGGATGGTCGCCCGGTGCCCCGGCTGCGACAACGTCGTCCTCCGCCTCGTCCGAACCCCGGACGCCGCCTGGCTCGACCTGACCGGCGCGGCCTCCCTGCACATCCCGCTGTAGCTTCAGGACCTACTGCAGGACGGTCCGCAGGGTGACGGACACGCGGCGGCCGCGGGGCACTCGCCCGTCCGGACCCGGGTCGGACTTGCGCGCCGGGATGGCGTGCCGCCAGGTGAACCGCGCCGGGCCGGTCATCACGCACAGGCTGCCGGGTTCGAGGCGCACCGGCGCGCGCGTCTTGTCCTGGGGGTGGGTGAACTCCATGACGCACCCCGACAGCAGGCTCACCGAGGCGACGACCGGCCCGAAGGCGGGCACCCGGTCGATGTGGGCGCTGATGCCCTGACCGGGCAGGTACTCGTTCACGATCACCTGATCGGCGGGCCGGTCGGCGTGGCCCTCCTCGTGCAGCCGCCGGACCAGCGCCATCGCCCAGCCGGGAAGCGGCGGGGCCGGGGCATCGCCCACCCCGCGGCTGCCGTAGTCGTACCGGTGCCCGTAATGCTGGACGCGCCGCCGCAACTCCGACGACCAGGGCGCGGCATCGACCTCCGCCACCACGCGCCGCTGGCTTTCCTCGTCCAGCCATCGGTCAACGCACACGAGTCCGGGCACCACAGTCGAAAACCTATTCGACTGTTGGGGGATCCGTCCAGGAGATTGCACGAGGGAGGGCCCCGCCGACCGGGGCGGGGCCCTCGGCGGCCGTCCGTCAGGGCCGGAGGTCGAGGTCTCCTTCCCTGATGCGGCGCCGCAGCTCGGCGAACCGCTCGGCGGGCAAGGCCAGCGTCCCGTGCTCGGGCGCCTTGCTGTCGCGGACGGCGACGGTGCCGTGCGGCAGCGGAGCCAGCTCGACGCAGTGACTGTCGTCCACGGAGTAGCTGCTCTTGCGCCAGGCCACAGGTGGGGGCGCGGCCTCTTCCAATACCCTGCTCATGCGGGCGGGCGTCCTCTCTAGATCGTCGTCTGGGTGAAGCGGTCCGTTCGCTTGGTGACCGTCCTGCCGCAATCAGGACGGTCACCCCGCGGCGGGGCCCTCTGGCCTCCAGGCCACCCGGGGCCCCGCCGCCCCGAGACCGCCGCCGTCACGGCGACGGGCTCGGCGTGACACTCTCCGTTGGCGGCTGGGATCGCGTGGGAGTGGGCGTGGCCTCTGCACGGCGCCGGTTGTGCGGTTCGTCGCGTCCGCCACGCTCAGTGGGGGTCGGCGCCGGAGTCGGCGACGCATGCCGTGACGGCACCGGATTCCCCTCGACCGTGATGTCCGCCATCACGCATTCCCCTGCTTCGGCGTCGGGACCGGACGGCGTGTGCCTGACCCCTAAGGTGACCACCTTGGTCGGCTTCTTGATAGAGAAGGTGACGGGGGTGGGGTCCGTGGTGCAAGACGGGTGTCGTCCGCGCCGGGGCCGTCAGGGGCGGGCGGGGAGGACGGTGCGGGCGATGGCGGCGCGTTCGGCGGCTTCGCGTTCGGCGGCGGCCTTCTCGGCGGCGGCGCGCCTGTCGTAGGCGGCGCGGGCCGCGGCGATGGCGTTCTGGTGCTCTTCCGTCCAGACGACGAGGGCGCGGATGGTGCTGTGCAGGGTCGCGCCCATGGGCGTCAGTTCGTAGTCCACGCGCGGCGGGACGGTCGGGTGCACCGTCCGGCTCACCAGGCCGTCGCGTTCCAGTTGCCGCAGGGTGCGGGACAGCATTCGCTGGCTGACCCCGTCGATCGCGCGGCGCAGTTCGGTGAACCGCAGGCTGCGCTTGTCGAGCAGCGCGATGACGAGGAGCGACCACTTGTCGGCGATCCGGTCGAGGATCTGCCGCACCTCGCAGTCGGCGCGCTGATCCCACTGAAGGACGTCCTCGTCGAGATCGGTATCACCGCAGTAACCGGGGGACTCGAAAGTTCCGTCTTCCATGGTCACCGATGGTGCCTGAAGATGCTGTCAGTTACAAGAGGGAACCGGCAGACACTTGGGGAACCGCCCCGGGGACGGTTCCCGATGGAGAGAGTCGGGCACCGATGTCCAATTCCGTCACCGGACCCGCCGGTGGGTCCTCCCATCTGACGGGCCGCTCGCTGGGCCTGCTGCTGGTCCTGTGCGGCGCGATCTTCCTGGAGGGGATCGACGTGGCGATGCTGAACGTGGCGTTGCCGTCGATCCGCGCCGATCTGGGGCTGTCCACGGGGGTGCTCAGCGGCGTCGTCAGCGCCTACGTGCTCGGCTACGGCGGGTTCATGCTCCTGGGCGGACGCGCCGCCGACCTGCTGGGCCACCGCCGCATGTTCGTGCTGTGGCTCGTCGTCTTCCTGGTCTTCTCCGGGTTCGGCGGGCTCGCCACCGAGGGCTGGATGCTGCTGACCGCCCGGTTCGTCACGGGCGTCGCGGCCGCGTTCATGGCACCCGCCGGGCTGGCACTGATCACGTCCAACTTCCCGGAGGGGCCCGCGCGCACCAGAGCGCTCGGCGTGTACGCGGGGACGGCGGCGGGCGGCTACTCGTTCGGCGTGGTCGCGGGCGGCGCGCTCACCTCGCTCGGCTGGCGCTGGGTGTTCTTCGCACCGGTCATCATGTCGGCGCTGATCCTGGTGGCGGCCCTGGCACTCGTCCGTGACACGGGTGGCGAACGTCCCTCGGGCGGCTTCGACCTGGCGGGGGCCTTCACGATCACCGGAGCGATGCTGCTCCTGGCGTACGGGGTGGTGCGGCTGGAGCATCCCGGCGACGGCACCGGCCTGACCGCAGGAGCGTTCGCCGGCGGGCTGGCCCTGCTGGGGTTGTTCGTCGCGGTCGAACGGCGATCTTCGTCACCGCTGCTGCGGCTCGGCATCCTTCGCTCGGCGCCGCTGGTGCGCGTCAACGTGGCCGCGCTGCTCTTCCTGGCCGCGTTCGCGGGCTTCCAGTTCCTGGCGACCCTGTACTTCCAGGAGCTGCGCGGCTGGAGCGCGATGCAGACCGGCCTGGCCCTGCTGGTGGTCAGCATCGACGCCATCCTGGCGCCCGTCCTGACGCCGCGCCTGGTGGACCGCTTCGGCAACATCCGCGTTCTGTTCTGCGGTCTCGCGCTCGCGGCGGTCGCGTATGCGCTGTTCCTGCCTCTCGGGATGGACTGGACGTATGCCGCCATGCTCCCGGCGCTGCTCCTGCTCGGGCTGGCCTTCTCCCTGGCGTACGGGCCGCTCACCATGGCCGCCACCGACGGCGCCGCCGAGGACGAGCACGGCCTGGCGGGAGGTCTGCTCTACACCTCCATCCAGTTCGGCACGGCGCTCGGCCTTTCGACCGTCACCGCCGTCAGCGTCTCGGCGGGTTCGGGACTGGACGCCCTGCGCACCGCACTGATCGTGCCCGTGGCGGCGTCCGCGCTCGGCGCCATCGTCATCGCCTTCAGCCTCCGAAGCCCTCGGCGGCCCGGCGACCCGGTTCAGGAGCCTCGGGCCGAGGCCGCGACCACCGTCTGAGCCACGTTCTCCAGCGGGCGCGACGGCCTGGAGCCCTGGCAGGCACGCAGAAGAATCCTGACGGTAAAGCTTAATTCGCCGTCGACCTTCCGAGGCTTTTCGAACTTAAGGTTACGAGTTTGCGCGCACTGGGGAGGGGATTACGCGTTGTTTCGACCCGCGCCTTACGCAGGGAGCAATGTCATGAGCACGATCAAGACGCGCGACGGTACAGAGATCTACTACAAGGATTGGGGAAAGGGCCCGGTCGTCACGTTCTCTCACGGCTGGCCGCTGAATTCCGATGCGTGGGACGGCCAGATGCTGTTCCTCGTCCGGCATGGCTACCGGGTGGTCGCGCACGACCGGCGCGGGCATGGCCGGTCCAGCCAGGGCTCCACGGGAAACGACATGGACGGCTACGCCGACGATCTCGCCGCGCTGATCGAGGCGCTCAACCTCGACGACGTGACGCTGGTGGGCCACTCCACCGGGGGCGGCGAGGTCGCGCGCTACATCGGCCGGCACGGCACGAGCCGGGTCGCCAAGGCGGTCCTGATCGCGGCAGTGCCCCCGATCATGGTGAAGACCGAGGACAACCCCGAGGGCCTCCCGATCGAGGTGTTCGACGAGATGCGCAAGGCCCTCGTCAACGACCGTTCGCAGTTCTACAAGGATCTGGCCGTCCAGTTCTACGGCGCCAACCGGCCCGGCGCCGACGTCTCCGAAGGTGTGCTCGACCAGTTCTGGATGTGGAGCATGCAGGCGGGTCTCATCAACGCCTACGAGAGCATCAAGGCGTTCTCCGAGACCGACTTCCACGACGACCTCGCCAGATTCGACGTGCCGACCCTGGTGCTGCACGGCGAGGACGACCAGATCGTCCCGGTCAAGGACTCGGCGGTCAAATCTGCCCGGCTGATCAAGGGTGCGAAGGACGTCTATTACCCCGGGGCCCCTCACGGACTGACCGCCACCCTCCAGGACCGGGTGAACGAAGAACTACTGGCCTTCCTGCGAAACAGCGCTTAGGGCCGGTCGGCCACAACCACATCCATTGGCTATTCGAGGGAGGCGCGCTGTGGCGTCCATTTCTGAGAGGGAGAGACGGGAGATCGAGGCGGCAAACGCCTCTGGCGACACACCGGTCGTCTTCATCCACGGGCTCTGGCTGCTGCCGAGCAGCTGGGACAAGTGGGCGGACTTCTTCAGGCAGGCCGGTTACGCACCGCTGACGCCGGACTGGCCGGACGATCCGGAGACGGTGGAAGAGGCCAGGGCGAATCCGGACGTCCTCGCCAACAAGACCTTGAAGCAGATCGCCGACCACACCAAGGAGGTCGTCAACGCCCTGGACAGGAAGCCGGTGCTGGTCGGGCACTCGACCGGCGGCCTGCTGGCCGAGATGCTCGCAGGGGAGGGCCTCGCGGCGACCACGGTCGCCATCGACCCTGGGATCTTCCGCGGTGTCCTGCCGCTGCCGGCCTCAGTGCTCCGAGGCGTCGGCCCCTTCCTGATCGATCCGCGCACGCGGGGCCGTGCGATCACGCTGACGTTCGACCAGTTCCTCTACGGCTGGGCGAACGCGCTGGATGAGAAGGAGGCGCGGAAGCTCTACGACACCTTCCACGTCGCCGGCTCAGGGATCGCGCTCACGCAGATGGGCAACGCGAACCTCAACCCGTGGACGGAGGCGAAGGCGAACACGAAGAACCCCGACCGCGGTCCCCTGCTGATCATCGACGGGGAGAAGGACCACACGGTGCCCTGGGCGATCGCGAACGCCGCCTACAAACGGCAGAAGCACAATCCCGCCGTGACGGAGATCGTGAAGATGCCGGACCGGGGCCACTCCCTCACCATCGACCACGCCTGGCCCGGGGTCGCCCAGACCACGCTCGACTTCGTCGAGCGGTGCGCCTGAGCCCCTCGTTCGCCGCTTGATCGTCTGGGGGTGGTCACTTCGGCTTCCCAGCCTCGAACAAGGTGCGGGTGCTGTGCGCCACGAAAGGCCCTTCCGCCCCGATCTGCTCGTGCAGCTCTTCGAGCCGGGGGAGGTAGGCGGCCACCGTGAAGCCCGGCACCATCCAGATCACTTTGCGCAGGAAGTGGACGATCGCGCCGACGTCGTAGAACTCCATCCGCAGCCGTTCCGTTCGCACGTCGATGATCTCCAGCCCGGCAGCCTCCGCCCGCGTCCGTTCCCGATCCGGGTGGCGACGGTTCCTGGTCTCCTCCGGCTGCGGGCCGAGGAAGTACTCGACAAGCTCGAAGACGCTCGCCGGGCCGACATGTTGGGCGAAGTACGTCCCGCCAGGACGCAGGACGCGCGCGATCTCCTCGAAGTAGGGCTTCACTGGATGCCTGCTGACCACCAGGTCGAACGCATCGTCCGCGAACGGCAACGGCGGCTCCTCCGGCGCGGCGACCACGACCGTGCCGAGCGGGTGCAGGCGCGCCGTGGCCTTGGCGACGTTGGGCGGCCAGGCCTCGGTCGCCACACACACCGGCGGCCGCTCGGGCACGCCGGCGAGCACTTCACCCCCGCCGGTCTGGATGTCCAGCGCGGCACCGGCGGCGGCCATGCGCTCCCCCATCGACCGCTGATATCCCCAAGAAGGCCTCGCCTCGGTGGCCCGCCCCTCGAACCACGAGAAGTCCCACCCGTCGGTAGGGACGGCCTCGGCCTCCGCGATCAACTCCTCAAACGAACGCATGCCAGCCATGCACCCAGCGTCCCAGGGCAACGACGATGTCGCCGTGACCAGCCGCTCGGCCCTGTTGATCGATGGCGGCGCGGGGACGGTCGGTACCGGACTCATCACTTAGGATGATCTTGCGGAAAAAATCAGGTAATATCGCTCGGCGTTTGTGGCCCCCGACTGTATCCATGGCCCTGGCCAGTGGCAGCCCTCAGCGTCCTGCCGGATTTCTGTCGTGGGCTTCCCGCAGTATTTGGGCAGTGCGACCAGCGTGTGTTAGCGTTGCCGCCCTTTACCCCGCAAAAGAAAGGGACCAGGTGCGTCCTTCGATTATTCGTGCAGCGACATTGACTGCCGCCGCATTCGCTCTCACTCTCAGCGTCTCGGCTTGCAGCGGCGGTGGGGGCGACGTCGACAAGGCCGCGCTGGTGAGCAAGCTCAAGAGTGAGCCGGATCTCCAGGGGCTCCCGGCCGGCGTCGTCGACAAGATGGCCAACTGCATGGCCGATGTCGCGCTGAAGTACGGCGACAAGGGTGACCTCGAAGGTTACGTCGACGGCAAGGTCAAGATCGACGACGTCAAGGGCACGTCGGACAAGGAAGCCGAGGCCGAGGCCGAGAAATGCGCTAAGGCAGCGACCGAATAGCGTTGCAAAACAGCTCTCCCTGCGGGCGCTCCCTTCACGGGAGCGCCCTTGGGCGTCTCGGGGGCCGTGAAATCCAGTAGCGGAACGGCCCGAGCACGGCGGGTGGGCAGCTCAGTCAACAGGCTCAACCATTCCTCGGCGTAGCGCGCCCGGTCACCAGACGGCAGCAGCGCGCACCCGACAGCCAAACTCGCCGCGTCAACACCCGGCGGCCGCGCACCCCCAGCCGCCGCGCGAACCCTGCGTCGGCCACCGGACATCTTGGTGAAAGCCCGCTCTGCCATCTCCAGGGCCCTGGTAGTAGCGGCGGCGCGGGCGGCCGAGGGCGTCGGCGTCGCGCTGCTCGTCGGGCTCTTCCCAGCGGGAGGAGATCCATCCGGCCTGCGTGTCGGCCGGCACGATGCTGGGGTGAGCCGCCCATGCCGTGGCTGACGAGCGGCCCGTCCAGGTCGCCGAGCGCCCGCTCACCCACCCGTTCTCATCTCCAGCGCACAGCGCGGGGCCCCGTGCGACGGGGTTGGACCACGGGTTGGCCACGAGTTCGAGATCGGCTTCTCCGCCCTCGTCCGAGGGCATGACCCAACCCTGGAGCCGCCACGGTGGCGGGCGGCGGGCGGGAGACGTCCTCAAAGATTTTTCGAGGTGGGTGTCTGATCGGGGTGGTCGCGTTCGTGGAGGTAATGAAGCCGCCCGAACGGAGGCGGCCCAAGAACAGGGAGTAGCGCCATGAGCACCACCTTCACCGTCGACTTCTTCTGCACCCTCGACGGTTACGGCATGGCCGAGGGGTGGCCCGGATACTGGGGGAAGGAGGGCCCCGAGCTGGTCGAGGACCGGGTGCGCACCTTCGCGCAGGATCAGGTCCTCGTCTTCGGCGCGACGACGTTCCGAGAGTCCCGCCAGTTCGTGGTGGAGTACGACGAGCCCTACTACGAGAGCCTGAACGAACTGCCGAAGATCGTGTTCTCCAGCACGCTCGAAGAGCCGCTCGGGTGGCAGAACTCGACGGTTCTCCGCGAGGACGCGGTGACGGCGATCGAGCGCCTCAAGCGCACCACCGACGTCCCGATGCGTTCGCACGGCAGCATTTCGCTGAACCGCGCTCTGCTCGCCGCCGGCCTCGTCGACCGGCTCGAAGTCATGATGTTCCCTGCCATCTCCGGCCGCGCCGGAGGGGCGGCGCTCTTCCACGACGGCGCGGAGTTCGACCTGGAGCTCATCGAGTCGACCGTGCTCGACGGCCGGACGCACAAGCTCGTGTACGTCCCGCACCTTCACGACGAGGTTCCCGAGGGCGTCGGGCCGCGACGCCGCAACGCGGGCTAGGCGACGCCCGGCCTGGACTGTAGACCACCAGACAGCACAGGAGGCGATCTTCAGATGCAGTATCTGCTTTCCGTCATCCATGACCAGGCCAGCCTCGCCACCCCGGACGAGCACGCGGCGATCGACGTGTTCAATGACCGGCTCCAGGCCGAGGGCCGCTGGGTCTTCGCCGGTGGCCTGGCCTCACCCGACACGGCCACCGTCATCGACAACCGCGGCCGGAAGGCGGTGATCACCGACGGGCCGTTCCTGGAGACGAAGGAGTACCTCGCCGGCTTCTGGGTCATCGAGGCGCCCGACCTGGACGTTGCGCTCAAGCTCGCCGCCGACGGGTCGGAGGCCTGCAGCCGGAAGGTCGAGGTGCGCCCGTTCCGGGACGCGTAAGCGCGGCCGACCTCGCTCAGCCGCGCCGCCTCACAGCCTGCCCCGAGTCCGAGTGGCACCGGATGGCATCCGTGAGATCGGTTGGCCAATGGGGCGGTAGGGGTGATGTGCAGGGTTAATAGGAAAGAGTCTTGACAGTAGTGGAACGATCCGGAACCTTGTACTACAGCTCCCCTGATACGCGCGTTTCAGAGCAACGGCAACCGAACCCTCCCCCCGCCAGGAGTTCCCGTTGGTCACCCGCAGATCATTCCTCGCTGCGGCCGGAACGGCCGCTCTCGCCATCCCCTTCGGACGCGACCTGCTCAGCAGGCCCGCGTTCGCGGCGCCGTCGACGTGCGCGCTCACGCTCGCCAATCACGGTTCCGCGCCCGTCAAGGCCTACATCACCGGCCGTGAGCAGGGCACCGACCGGCTCATGCTGCTCCGTGCCGACAGCTCGCCGTACTATCCCCCGTCGCCCTCGGCGCCGCTGACCCCGCTGGGCGCGGACTGCTCGATCCCGATCGGGGCCGGTGGCGAGGCGAACCTCACCCTTCGGCAGATGTACGGCGCCCGCATCTACTTCGTGAAGAACGACGCGCTCGACTTCTTCGTCAATCCCGGCCCCGCGCTGGTCGAGCCGGCGTTCGGCACCCCGTCCGACCCGAACTACCAGAAGACCTGGTCGTTCTGCGAGTTCACCTTCAACCCCCAGCAGATCTTCGCGAACATCTCCTACGTCGACCTGCTCACCGCGCTGCCGATCGGGCTCGACCTCGTCGGCGACTCCCGGCACACGGTCCAGGCCGCGCCCGCCGGGGCGGTGCAGGCGGTCGCCGACGCACTCGTCGCGCAGAAGAACGCGGACGGGCAGCCCTGGGACCAGCTCGTCATCCGCAACGGCGGCGGCGTCCTGCGGGTCATCTCGCCGCAGGGCTACATGGCGTCCAATCCCGGTGCCTTCGCGTCGTACTGGGACGGCTACGTCAGCCAGGTGTGGGACAAGTACGCCGGAACCGACCTCAAGGTGGATCTCCAGGGCGGACGCGGCGTCTACACCGGACGCGTCAACGGCGGTGTGCTCACGTTCAACGACGGGAGCACGTTCGGGCGGCCCTCGTCCAAGGACATCTTCACCTGCAACGACGGGCCGTTCGCCAACAACCCGAGCGACTCCGACATCAAGAAGGGCCTGCTCGCCCGCATCGCCGCGGCGTTCAACCGCAGCACGATCCTGAGCAGCGCCGACCAGCCGAACGGCACCCCGCAGTCGGAGTACTACAAGGACCCGACCACGAACCACTGGGCACGGATCCTGCACGCCAACACGCCGATCGGGTACGCGTTCCCGTACGACGACGTGTGTCCCGACGGGGCGCCGGACGTCTCCGGGGCCGCCGCCGACGGCAACCCGCAACGCCTGACCGTCAACGTCGGCTGAGACCCTGTGCCCTGTCCGCGCGTGTCGGCTCAGGCCGATGCGCGCGGGCGGGCGCCGGGCGGGGTGAAGGCGCAGGGCAGGCGCTTGTAGCCGTTGATGAAGCCGGACATCAGCCGGTCGGGCTCCCCGGCGGTGATGTCGGGCAGGCGGGTGAACAGCTCGCGGAACATCACGGTGATCTCGCGCCGCGCCAGGTTGGCGCCCAGGCAGAAGTGCGGGCCCGGACCGCCGAACCCCACGTGCGGGTTCGGTGAGCGCAGGATGTCGAAGCGCTCGGGGTCGGTGAAGACCGCCTCGTCCCGGTTCGCGGACCAGTAGAACAGCGTGACCCGCTCCCCCTTGCGGTAGGTGTGGCCGTTCATCTCGTAGTCGCGGGTGACGTTGCGGCGCATGAAGATGACCGGGCTGCTGTACCGGACGATCTCCTCGACGGCCCCGGCAATGCGTCCGTCGAAGTCGGCCAGTAGCAGTTCGCGCTGGTCAGGGTGTTCGGTGAACAGCTTGAGGCCGTGCGCGATCGCGTTGCGCGTGGTCTCGTTCCCCGCCACCACCAGCAGCAGGAAGAACGCGGCGAACTCGCGAGGACTCAGCCGTTCGCCGTCGACGTTGGCGTTCACCAATGCCGAGGTCAGGTCGCCGGTGGGCGTGGCGCGGCGCTCCCGTCCGAGCTGGAAGGCCAGCCGGTGCAGCCGCCACCCCGCCGAGGCCACGGTGCCCAGCATGCGGAGCGTCGCGAGCCGGCCGAGCTTCGGGCCGTCGCCGCCGTACTCCACGGTGGCGCCCACGTACTCGGGGTCGCTGTAGCCGACGATGATGTTGGTCAGCTCCACCACCCGCCGATGCTGCCGGTCGGGGATGCCGAGCATGTCGCAGATGACCTCGACCGGCAGCCGCGCCGCGGCCTGGGACACGAAGTCGCCGCCACCGGACGCGATGAGCTCGTCCACGATCCGGGCGGCCCGCCGCGCGATGTCATCCTCGGCCTTGGCGAGCATCTTCGGGCTGAACGCCCGGGACACGATCCGGCGGATCTTCGCGTGCCGCGGATCGTCCATGTCGATCATCGAGTTGAAGTACTTGTCCATCCAGCGGGGCATGTCGGCCGGGCTGGTGGCGCTGGGCTCGCTGCTGAACACCTCCGGATGGCGGCTGGCCTCGGTCACCTCGGCATGGTGGGTCAGCGCCCAGGACCCCGGGCTCTGCGGGAGGAACGGCAGCTTGGGCAGGGTGAAGAACACCGGTCCCGGCTGGGCGCGCAGCACCGCGAAGGCCTCCGCCCGCTCCGGCAGGGGACGGGCCCAGAACCGCAGATCGCTCAGATCGATGTCCGCCGGCGCCGGCTGCGGCGGGTTCTCCGTGACCACCTGGCCTCACGCTCCCTCTCGTCGCGACCGCGAATTCTGGTGAAGCGTCACACCAGAATATCTGGTGGTCAGCGTCCCCAGATCTCCGGACGAAGTCAAGGGATGCGGCACAATCGGGCTGTGACCTCCGAGCCCCCGAACGCACGCCCCTACCGCGGCGTGCCGGCCGACCAGCGCCGGGCCCGCCGCCGCGCCGCGCTGATGGAGGCCGGGCTGGAACTGCTCGGCACCCGGGGATGGGCCGCCACGACCGTCCGGCAGGTGTGCGCCGAGGCCGGGCTCAACGACCGGTACTTCTACGAGAACTTCCCGGACCGGGACGCCTTCCTGCTGGCGATCATCGACGACCAGGTCGCCCGGGCCACCGACGTGATCCTGTCCGCCGCCCGGCAGGCCCCCCGCCAGTTGCAGCCCCGCACCCGCGCCGTGGTGACCGCCATCCTCGACTTCCTGACCGGGGACCCGCGCCGCGCCCACATCCTCACCCACGCGTTCCCCGCCTCGCCCCTGCTCCAGCGGCGCCGCATCGAGATCATCCGGACGATGACCGCGATCTTCACCGCCCAGACCCACGAGACCCTGGACCAGGTCCTCCTGCCGGACGCCGACATCGAACTGACCGGCCTCACCCTCACGGCCGGCCTCTGGGAGCTGTTCACCACCTGGTTCCGCGGCGACCTCGGCATCGACCGCGACCACCTGGTCGACTACACGGTCGCCCTCGTCCTGAGCACCACCGAGCTGGCCACCCCCCTCCACCACCGCCTCCACTAGCCGAGGGCCCCGCCGGTGATGGCGGTGTCGGCGAACCGGCCGAGATGGCCGAGGGCCCGGTGCACGCAACGCCGTCACGCTGCGGTTTCCCGCACCTCGACCCAGTTGATCACCTCAATCGGCTCACGGTGATCCGGCGCTCAGGGTTCGCGCGACGGAGCGGCGGGCCGCCGCGCGTGCGGGCACGGCGGTGAGCACCGCCGTGGCCAGGACCGCCGCGACCGCGGCGGCGAGGAGCCACCACGTGGGCGGCTTGGGCACGTCCCCACGGCTGAAGGACAGGACGAGAGCGATCCCGAGCGGGACACCGGCGAAGGCGCCGGACAGGGCCGGCAGGAGCTGTGCCGCCGACAGTCCGGCCGCGGTCTGCCCGGGCGTGGCGCCGAACGCACGGGCGATGGCCATGGTCGGACGGGCTTCCATGGCGAGGGTCCAGGTCACCGTGACGGTGTTCACGAGGGCGAGTGCGATCACCGCGATGGTGACGCCCAGCAGCAGGTGGCGGTCCTGAGCGGTCCGCGCGTGGGTCGCCATGGACGAGCCCGGATAGCCCCGGTCCGGCTGGACGTAGACCATCAGCAGTGCGGTGACCGCGAGCAGCGTCGTCGCGATGGTGCACGCGTACAGGACGGCGCGGCCGGGCCGGCGGGCGATCAGGCGCAGCCCGAGCAGGAGCGAGGTCGGCAGCGGCGCCGACATCCTGTTCAGCCAGGCCCGCCGCCTGGGCCGGCGGGCGGTGTCCGCCAGGGCGGAGACGGTGCCGGTGCGCAGTGCCCGCAGCGTCGGGCCGACGGTGGTGAGGACCGCCGCGAAGACGGCGGCGACCGTCGTGAACGCGATCGTGTCGCCGCTCGGGCCGACGGCGGTGCTGACCAGGCTCGCGGAGGGGTTGACGACGGTGGGTGCGGCCAGCCCGGCGATCGCCAGGCCCAGCGCGTCCGCGAGCAGCGCCAGGACCAGGTATTCGGCGAGCAGGACGGCGCCGATGAGGCCGGGTGTGGCGCCGACCGCCTTGAGCAGCCCGGCCCTGCGGGTCTGGCCGGCGGCGCGTCCCGCCGCCAGGGTCGCCACGCCGCCGACGGCCAGGAAGCTGAGCAGCCAGCTGCCGATGACCAGGATCGGCTGGCTGTTCCGGAGCATGACGAAGTCCTGCTGGGCGATGTGCCGCCAGGTCTTCATGTTCACCATGACGTCCTCGAACGCCGGAGCCACGGCGGGGTCCCGGCTGTTCAGCGCCCCGGCTTCGCCGGGATTCCGCAGCTTCAGGTTGATGAAGGAGGTCACCGGGACGTCGGACGATTCCAGCGCCCGGGTGTCCTGCTCGGCCAGCCAGACCAGGCCGCCGCCGTCGCTCGGCCCGCCGCCCGGCCCGATCCCCGGCGCCCACGGGTAGACCGAGCGGGCCGCGGTCACGGCGACCCCGACGACGGGAAGCGAGCGGCCGGCGACGGTGACGCGGTCGCCGACCTCGGCGCCCAGGGCGGAGGCGAAGCCGCGTTCGAGGACGGCGCCTCCCGGACGCACCCATCCGCCCGAGGTCACCAGCGGGCGGTCGACCGGGCCCGGCGTCATGTCGGCGACCTGCACCACCGCGGCTCCCGTGGAACCGTTCGCCGTGAGGCTCGTGTAGTACTGGCGGTACGGCCCGCTGTGCGCGACCACCTGTGGCGCGTGCTCCAGCGACGTCAGAGCCCTGATCGTCTTCGGGCCGGTGCCCGGGGACAGCGCGACGACGTCCGGCCCCGCCGTGACCTTCCGGGTCTGCCAGTAGAGCTTGTCGGTCCCCCCGCGCAACGACAGGCCGAGGGCCAGCGCGGCGGTGGCCGCGGTGACCGCGACGACGAGCATCGCGGCCTGGGCCGGATGCCGCCGGACGTCGGCGAGCACGAGACGGAACACGAGCAGGACGCGGCCCACGGCGTCAGTCCCCCAGTTCGAGCAGGTCGCCGAGCCGCCCGGCGCTCCCCGCGCCGAGACGGGTGTCGTCGACGAACGTCCCGTCGCGCATCGAGACCAGCCGGTCCGCGGTGGACGCGATCCGCGCGTCATGGGTGACGATCACGACGGTCTGCCCGGCGGCGCGCAGGCCCTCGAAGAGCCGCAGCACGTCGGCCGTCGCCGCGCTGTCCAGGTTCCCGGTCGGCTCGTCGGCCAGCAGGACCGGCGGCTCGTTGACCAGGGCACGGGCGATGGCCACCCGCTGCCGCTGTCCCCCCGACAGCTCCCGGGGCAGATGCCGGGCGCGCTCGGCCAGCCCCACCCGCTCCAGCAGGACGGCCGCGCGGCGCCTGGCCGCACGCGCCGAACGTCCGGCCAGCAGCGCGGGCAACTCCACGTTCTCCGCCGCCGACAGCTCCTCCACCAGGTGGAACGACTGGAAGACGAACCCCACCGACCGGCGCCGCAGCCGGGCCAGGTGCCGCTCGCTCACGGTGTCGATCCGCCGCCCGGCCAGCCACACCTCCCCGCGGGTCGGCCGCTCCAGGCCGCCCAGCATGTGCAGCAGGGTGGACTTGCCGCAGCCACTCGGCCCCATCACCGCCAGCATCTGCCCCACCTGTACGTCCAGGTCGACGTCGTCGACCGCCCGGACCAGGGCCTGTCCCTGACCGTGCTCCTTGCACAGGCCCCGGACCTGCAACACGTCGTGGTTCATTCGTCACCCGTCCTGGACCAGACGCGTTCGCAGGCTTCCAGCCAGCGCAGATCGGCCTGCAGCCGCAGCGCGACGCCTTCCAGCAGCAGCCCGGCGGTCGAGCCGTCCGGCTCGGCCAGCATCGCGCGCTGCACGTCGCGCAGGCGCCGCAGCAGCTCGCGGCGCTGCGCGTCCACCAGCTCGACCGGGTCGGCGAGCCGGGCCCCGGCCGCCGCGGCGAGCTTGAGGTGGAACTCCGCCAGGTTCGGTTTCGGCCAGTTCACCTCGGTCAGCCAGGCCGC
Source organism: Actinomadura sp. B10D3 (assembly GCF_039871695.1). Taxonomy (NCBI): domain Bacteria; kingdom Bacillati; phylum Actinomycetota; class Actinomycetes; order Streptosporangiales; family Thermomonosporaceae; genus Actinomadura; species Actinomadura sp. B10D3. The sequence continues at coordinate 28,876 of NZ_JBDPLY010000026.1, read as the reverse complement.
CACCCGCTGCTGGCCGGACGGCGTCAGCGCGTACACCTTGCGGTCCGGCCGGTCCGGCAGACCGTCCGCCCGCTCGGAGACGACCAGGCCCGCCTTCTCCAGCCGGTTCAGGGTCACGTAGACCTGGCCCGCGTTCATCGACTGCCCGAGCGGCCCGAGGGCCTCCCGCAACCGCGCGCGCAGCCGGTACCCGTGCGACGGCTCCTTCGCGAGCATCGCCAGAACCGCGTCCTGCATCCGATCACCCCTAACGGCTGGGCAAATAGATAGCCGTTATCTATCAACCCGTCAAGGCGGCGGCCGGGCGGGCGGTGGTCAGGAGACGGCGGCGGCCAGGTACCCGGCCTGGCGGGCCCGTTCGCGCTCGGTGATCGTGATCGGGAGGTTCAGGAAGCCGTGGGTCGCCTCCGCCACGACCTCCAACTCGGCCTCGTTCCCGGCCGCCCGCCAGCGCGCCGCCATGAAGAGCGAGTCGTCGAGGTCGCCCCACTGTCTCCGCGCTGTCGCCGCGGAAGCCGACGCGGAGTGCGTCGGAAGACGCAGATGCGGATGATCACCGCCGGTACCCTCATCACAGACAGACAGTGGTGTTCGGCAGAGGTGAGGCAGGTGGGATGGCGGGCGCGGGACTCGGGTCACTCAAGGCCACCGATCCAGCGGAGGTCGGGCCCTACCGGCTGCTGGCACGGCTGGGGGCCGGCGGGATGGGGCAGGTCTACCTCGGCCGCTCCCCCGGACGGCGGCTCGTCGCGGTCAAGGTCGTGCACCCGCACTTCGCCGACAACGCGATGTTCCGGCGCCGGTTCACCAAGGAGGTCGCGGCGGCGAGAAGGATCGGGGGCTTCTACACCGCCCAGGTGATCGACGCCGACCCCGACGCCGACCCGCCCTGGCTGGCGACCGAGTACATCGCCGGGCCGTCGTTGCAGGACGCCATCGACACCAACGGCGCGCTGCCCGAGGTGTCGGTGGCCGCCCTGGGCGCCGGGCTCGCCGAGGGCCTGCTGGCCGTGCACGACCAGAACGTCATCCACCGCGACCTCAAGCCCGGCAACGTGCTGCTCGCCCAGGACGGGCCGCGGATCATCGACTTCGGCATCGCGCGGGCGACGGACGCCACGTCCCAGAGCATGACCATGGTCGGGACGCCCGGCTACATGTCGCCCGAGCAGTACCAGGGCAGGGGCGTCGGGCCCGCGAGCGACGTGTTCTGCCTGGCGGCCGTGCTGGTCTTCGCGGCGACCGGACGCCATCCGTTCGGGGAGGGGCCGCCCGACGCCCTGGGGTATCGGGTCCGGCACGAGGAACCGGATCTGACCGGGGTCCCGGCGTCACTTCTTCCTCTCGTCGCGGCCGGGTTGGAGAAGGACCCCGACGACCGCCCGCCGGCCCAGGAGTTCCTGGATCGGTGCTCGGCGCTGTCGGCGGACGAGGGCATGACCCTGCCCGCGAAGTTCAGCCGGATGATCGCCACGCGCGTCGCCGAGACCGAGGTCTTCGCCAGGGACACCGGTGGCGGAAAGAAGAGTCCGCCGCGGTCCTCATCCGGCGACCGCGCCCAGCGGCCCAAGTCCGGCGACCGGGCCAAGCAGGCCAAGTCCGGCGACCGGGCCGCCCAGCGATCCCCGCGGCCCCCGAAGTCCCCGCAGCGGCCTCCGCAGCCTCCGAAGAAGAGCACCCAGCCCAAGCCGAACGCCGCGGTCATCGCCGGCGTCGTGGGAGTCCTGCTGGTCGCCCTGCTCATCGGCCTGGCCAACAACGACTCCGGCGGCTCTTCCGCGAACGCCGGTTCCACGTCGTCCCCGTCCGCGACCCCCGAGACGAGCAGTACGACCAGCGAGCCGAGCAGCACCCCGTCGAGCAGCCCGACGCCCGATCCGACCTTCGAGGCCTTCGACGCCATCACGGTCGGCGACTGCCTCGACGCGCACAAGGACCCCTACGACTCCGACGAGTGGAGCGAGGACGAGCCGAACTCGGTCCCGTGCGGGAGCGGCGACGCCTACGTGAAGGTGTTCGGCATCGAGGACTCGGCCTCCGGGTGCGACTACGAGCCGCTGGACGGGGAGTCCTACTGGAGGTCGCCCGTGCACGACGGCGAGGCGATCTACCTGTGCGTACGCCGGCAGTTCCGGGAGGGGGAGTGCTTCCTGGGCTTCGAGAAGAGCGGCGAGGCGGGCAGGGTCTTCATCAACGGGCACGGTCTGATGACCTCGTGGGGATGCGGCAAGAGCACCGTCCCGAAGGGGTTCGACTACATCCTGAAGTTCACCGGCTACTACGCGACCAGATGCCCGGAGGGCTCGCGGAAGTGGAGCGACTTCCGGCAGGGCGTCCTCTGTGCCCGCGTTGTCTGAAAGAGTGATTTGACCGGCTTTGAGGAGGTCGTGGCCGTAGGCTGGCCGCCGTGACGTCTGGGCGGATGGTGGTCGACGGCCGTTTCGAGCTGCGGGACCGGCTCGGCAGCGGCGGGATGGGCACGGTCTGGCGCGCGTTCGACCTCGCCCTGGAGCGCGAGGTCGCGCTGAAAGAGGTGCGGCTCTCCGACACCGAGACCGCGGACCTCGACCCGGACGTCGCGCGGATGCTGCGCGAGCGGGTGATGCGCGAGGCCCGCGCCCTCGCCCGGCTCGACCACCCGAACGTGGTGACCATCCACCACATCGTGGACTCGCCCGACATGCCGCATCCGTGGCTGGTCATGGAGCTCGTCCGCGGGCGGTCCCTCCAGGACCGGCTGGCGGACGGGCCGCTCTCGCCGCCCGAGGGCGCGGCCGTCGGGCGCGGGATCCTGGCGGCGCTGCGCGCGGCCCACGAGGCCGGGATCTGCCACCGCGACGTCAAGCCCGCGAACGTGCTGCTGCGGACGGACGGCACCCCGGTCCTGACCGACTTCGGCATCGCCGTCCTCCAGGAGGCGTCCCGCGTCACCGTCACCGGCGGGCTGGTCGGCTCCCCCGAGTACATCGCGCCGGAACGGCTGCACGGCCGGGAAGGCGAGCCCGCCTCGGACCTGTGGTCGCTCGGCCTCCTGCTCTACACGACCGTGGAAGGCCGGAACCCGCTGCGCCGCCCGACCACGGCGGCGACGCTGGCCGCCGTGATGGCGGCTCAGATCCCGCCGTCCCACCGCGCGGGCCCCCTCGCGCCCGTCCTGCAGGCGCTGCTGGTGCGGGAGCCGGCCGCCCGCCCCTCACCGTCCCAGCTCGACCAGATGCTCGCCCGGGCGGCCGGCGCGAACGTGACCAGAACGGAGCCGGCGCCTCCCCCGATCGCCTCCACGCCGGGCCCCGGGCCGACCCCGGTCCCGCCGACGGGTCCCGTGCCGCCGACCGGTCCCGTGCAGCCGCCGCGGCGGCGCCCCGGGCTGACCGGGGTCGCGATCGCGGCCCTCGCGGCCGGCATGGTCGCCGCGGTCGTCGGGTCGGTCGTCGTCGTCCTCCCCAAGATGCTGGACGCCTTCGCCACGGCGGAGGACTCCGCCGGCCGCCTGCAGTCGCCGGAGGACACCCCCGGATCCTTCGACTCCAGGGGCGGCGGCGAGTCCGGGGAGGTCAGGAGCCTGCTCACCCCCGCCGCCGTCCGCGACGTGATCAAGAAGTTCGAGGCGGCGTCCGGCAGCCGGGAGTTCGCCGAGCTCACGGTGTACGCGGAACGCGCCTCCGCCGACGCCCCCGTGTCCGGACGGCGTGCCGCGTTCGACAACTACACCTACGAGAAGGGCGCGGAGGCGGCCGTGAGGAGCCGTCCCAGCATCGCCATCACGACCGGCGACGCCAAGGTGAACATGCGCACCTTCAACTGGGAGGCCCTGCCCGCGCTGATGCGCCGCGCCGAACGCACCCTCAAGGTGGCGAAGCCGACCAGCCGGTACGTCATCGCCAAGGCCTCCTGGACCTTCAACGGCGACCGGCCGACCCTGATGGTCTACCTCAGCGACGACTACGGCGGCGGCTACCTCGCCGCGAACCTCAAGGGCAAGGTCATCAAGACCGTTCCCGCCGACTCGTGACGGCCGGGCCGGGGGCTCACCGGCCAGGTCTCCGCCAGGCGGTCTCTCATCAGGCGATCACGGGCGTTTCCCCACGGCTTCCTCGGGTTCCACCGTCCGACCTGGCTGATAGATCCCTGTGTATGAGCGTTGACGAGTTCCTGAGCATCGTGCTCGGCCTGCCCGAGGTCACCCGAAACGACGCGCATCCCGAGCTGACCGGGTTCCGGGTGCGGGACAAGGGGTTCTGCTACCTCCGAGACGCCGACGAGATCGTCATGCTCAAGGCCACCCGTGAGGAGCAGGCCGCCCTCATCGCCGAAGACCCGGGGACGTTCTCCGCGTCGTGGGCCACCGGCGGCCGTTTCGCGTGGGTCGAGATCCGCCTGGCGAGCGCCGACCCCGCCGAAGTGGGCGAGCTGGTCACGGAGGCATGGCGCCTCTCGGCCCCGAAGCGCCTCGCCGACACGATCCGCCCGGTCGAACCCGGCTGACCAGCCCGTTGGCGCGCGGGCGGCGGCGCCGTCCGGTATCGGCGTAGACCATTTCGGAAACGACTCACCACTCATGGTGAGTCCGGACGGGCCGCGACGCCGCCCGACTCCAGCATGGGCACCAGGAACCGCCGGGCCACCTCGGCCACCTGCTCGTCGTCGTCGAGGTCGACGAGCTCGCTGGGGATCGCCAGGAAGGACGCGGAGACGCGCACCATCATCTCGGCCACGAACTCGACGTCCAGGTCCTCCGGGACGGTCCCGGCGCGCTGCTCGCGGCGGAGCTGGCCCGCGACGAACCGGCGCACCGTCGCGAGCGTCCGCCCCTCGTCGTTGATCATGGTGGGCACGACCGTGTCCGGCTCGGTGGCCATCAGCCCGCCGATCAGCGGGTTGCTCCGGATGGCGCGCATCGAGCTGACGAAGCCGAGCACCACCCGGTCGGCCGCGGTCTCGGCCTGCTCGATGTCGACGAGGAACCGGTCGAAGTACCGGCGGAACTCACGCCGGATCACCTGCTCGACCAGCGCGTCCTTGGTGGCGAACCGCCGGTAGACCGTGATCCGCGAGACCCCCGCCCGGCGGGCCACGTCCTCCATGGTGGACCGCTGGACCCCCAGCCGGGAGAACTGCTCGTAGGCGGCGTCGAGGACGCGCGACCGGGCCTCGTCCAGGTCCGCCACCTGTTCGACGGCGTCGACGTAGGCCCGTTCGAGCAGCGACTCCTGGTCCGAGGACAGCACAGGTTCCACGAGCTCCTCCTCCTGACGCGACCGATTCTTTCCCAATCGCGAATGTTCGTCACGTTAGGTCTTGTGATGGCCGACACGGTGTGCTGTGATGAAGAGCACCTGATACATGGATGCAGGATGTGTTTCATCGTATCAGAGCCGCTCTCGGCCCCGAGGAGGAGCGAAAGCATGGAGAAACCCAGCAGGCGCAACGTGCTGATGGCGGGCGGAACGCTCGGCGCGCTCGGTGCGCTCAGCGTCGCGACGCCCGCGAACGCGAGCTCACTGTGGACGTGGTCCCCGAAGGGCTCGGTCGCGGGCGCGGGGAAGGGCGCCGACCCGAAGTGGGTCTGGGACGAGGAGGCCGACCCCCTCGTCGCCTCGCTCCTCGACCGGGGCGCCGTCCCCGAGGTCAACAGGCTGCTGCGGACCTGGACCAAGAACGGCCAGGCCCTCCCGGCGGGCCTGCCCGCCGACCTGCGCGCGTTCATGGAGAAGGCCCGCCAACTCCCGTCGTGGGCCGACCAGGGCAAGCTGGCCAAGGCGTTCGAGTTCAACCAGAAGCGCGGCCTCTACCTCGGCGTCACCTACGGCTTCGCCAGCGGGATGATGAGCACCGCCATCCCGAAGGAGGCGCGCGCCGTCTACTACTCGCAGGGCGGCGCGGACATGAAGGACCGCATCACCAAGACCGCCAAGCTCGGCTACGACGTCGGGACGGAGAACGCCTTCGACCCCGACGGCGAGATGATCGTCACCTGCGTCAAGACCCGGCTGGTGCACGCGGCGGTGCGGCACCTGCTGCCGAAGTCCCCGTACTGGAGCAAGGTCGCCGACGAGGAGATCCCGATCAGCCAGGCCGACATGATGGTCACCTGGCACAGCCTGCCCACGACCGTCATGCAGAACCTGGTCAAGTGGAAGGTTCCGATCCCTTCCGCCGAGTCCGCGGCCTTCCTGCACTCGTGGCAGGTGACGGCGCACATGCTCGGCATCCTCGACGAGTACATCCCCAACTCGTGGGACGAGGCCAACTCCCAGGCCAAGCAGGTCCTCGACCCGATCCTCGCCCCCACCCCCGAGGGCATCAAGCTGGCCGACATCCTGCTCAACCTCGGCTCCGTCATCGACGGCGGCCTGCTCACCAAGCCGGTCCTCGGCGCCCTCACCCGCTTCATGCTCGGCGACGAGATCGCCGGCTGGCTGAAGATCCCCCGGGAGCCGCTCTGGGACAACCTCCTGAAGACCCTGTGGCCGCCGTTCATCGCCGTCCGCGAAGGCCTGCTCGACATCACCAACGCACCGAAGGCCCTGCGGGACCTCTACTGGACGTTCGATGAGATCCTCCGCCAGGCGGCCCTCATCTACCTCTCCGAGGGCGACTTCCCGATCAGCATCGAGATCCCCCAGACCAACAACCCGCACTACTGACCTCCCGCCATCGGGCTCGGAACCCCTCGAATCCCGGGCCCGGGGCGCCCCGGACTCACACGACGGCGGGACTGCGCCGTTCGAGCAGGACGACGTCCCGCCACCGGCCGTTCAGCCGGCCGATGCGCTGCCGGGTTCCGACGGTTCGGAACCCGGCTCTCGCGTGCAGGCGGAGGCTGGCGGTGTTCTCGGGGAAGATGCCGCCCTGGATGGTCCAGATGCCGCCGGCCTCGGTGGCGGCGATGAAGGCGTCCAGCAGCGCGGCGCCGACGCCCAGCCCCTGGGCGTCCGGGCTGACGTAGACGCTGTGCTCCACCACCCCGGCATAGCAGCGGCGAGCGGACACACTGCCGGCGGCGATCCACCCCAGCACGTCACCGTCCGCGCCCACGGCCACGTACCGGTACCGGTCGAGCTTGGCGGCGTCGAACTCCTCCCAGGTGGGAGCGGTCGTCTCGAAGCTCGCCTCGCCGGTGTCCAGACCGAGCTGGTAGATCTCCAAGACGCGATCCGCGTCCTCGGCCCGCAGCTCCCGGATGCCGATGCCGCCGCGACCCGGCTCGGTGTTCCGGCCGAGCCGTCCCTTCTCCCCATTCATCGCTCATCGACCCTAGCCGGACGGCGCGCGGCGCCGGTTGCCGGCCCGTTCGGGAGGCGGACGGTCCTGTCCCTGAGTCCACGCACGGTGGTCTCGGACGAGACAGGAGTCACCCACGTTGACGAGCAGCCTGGCGACGGTGAGCGGCCGCTCTCGTGAGTACATGGTCATAGGCGGGGCCGGGGCCGCGATAGCGCTCCTCTACGTCATGACCATGGCGACCTGGCCGACGGACGGAACGAACCCCGAGAACCCGCCCCTGTGGGCGACCGGCCCGGGGTGGAGCGCGGGGACGCTGGCGGTGGCGGCACTGGTCGCCACACTGGGGATCGTGGCGGTCCGGGACGTGCGCGCCACCTGGCACGCCTACATGCCGGGGCCGGCTCGTGGCCATGGCCTTCGCGTCGGTCTGGGCACGGCGGCATGGTTCGCCGGCGGCCTGTACTCGCTTCTCCGGTTCGTCCACGCCCAGGCCGACGTCTGCCGCGGAAGCGGCGCCTGGTCGTTCGGCTGCCAGAACCGGTCGGGCCTGCTCCTCACCGTGCTCGGCCTGGGGTTCACCGCGTCGGCGACCCTGGTGCTGGTGGCCCTGACCATCCCGGACCATCGGTCGCCGGTCTCCAAATGGCTGTCGCCGGTCCTCATCCTCGGCCTGTACCTGCTGGCGCTCAGGATGTGGATGCCCCATGTGGGTCTCGGAGTCCCGTCTCGTGACCTGCCGATGCCGTGACCGAGCAGGCGCACCTGGACACCCGGTCCGCCGCGGACTCGTCCCGGGGATGCGCGCCCCCGTCGCGCGGATAGACGAAGTGCACGGACTCCCCGTTCACTCCCCCGGTCACCGCCTGGGCCGTCATCGCCGGGATGTCGCACACGTCGCCGATCGGGAAGAGTGACCTGGTCTCGTTGATCACGGCGTGGTCCCCCGCGCGGAGCACCACGCGCAGGTCCGGCACCAGCGCGAGGGCCGCGATGGCCGCTTCGACGTTGTCCAGGTCGTCGGCGCCCATGGCGGCGAGGGCACGGGCCCGGTGAAGGCCGAGCCTCTCAAGGACGTCCCGGTCCTCGGCGTGCGCGATCAGCACGGGGATCCCGGCCGCCCTGGCGAGCCGCAGGTTGGCGGCCCGCGGGTCGCGCTCGACCGCGATCACCGGGACGCGCAGGTGCCGCAGCGCCATGCACAGCCGGAGGCTGACCTGCCCCAGCCCCACGACGACCACATGATCGCGGGTGGGAAGCGTCCGCGGGCCGACGATGTCGACGCTGCGGCCCGACAGGAACCGGTTCACGATCCCCGCGGTGAACAGGGCGCTGAAACCGATGGTCAGCAACATCCCGGTGCCCGACAGGACGAGGAACCAGCCGGGCGCCGGATGCTCCCCGGAGCCGACCGTCGCGACGACACGGGTCGCGGTGTAGAACGCCTCGGCGGCCGGCTGGTGCAGGACGAGGACCGCCAGCGCCCATTCCAGGAGCAGCGTGACGGTCAGCCCCGCGAGGCCGGTCAGCAGGATCCTGCTGGTCAGGTCGTGGGGACGGAGCTGGCGGGTGAAGCCGCGCAGGATCCTGCGGGACAGGCGATCGGGACGCCAGACGTCCGAGGCGACCCCGTCGGCGGTCTCGACGAACACGGTGGCGGGCGAGCTGCGGACGTCGACGGCGAGGACCGGCGGGCCGAGGCAGGCCCCGACGATCGCGGGCACCGCGATGTCGGCCGGGGAGGTCACCTGGCAGTTGGGGACGGCCCGCAGCAGCTGGTCGGCGACGGTCCGGTCGAAGAGCATGACCACGAGGCGGACGCCGGGGCGCAGATGCTCGGCCAGCAGCGCGTACCGCAGGGCGACGACGTCGCCGCGGACGAGGACCGCCACCGCGTCCACGTCCCCGGCCAGCGCACCGCGCAGGTCGTCCTCGTTGGGCCGGAGCAGATGGGTGACGTCGTTGCCGTGCCGGGTGAGGGACGTGCATGCGAGCCGGGCTATCTCGATGTCGCCGATCACCAGGACGCGTCGCGTTGCGCTCATGCCGCCTACCGTGCGCGTTCGGGCGCGCTCGGCAGCCCGTCCGCCTCCCGGCGCCCGCCGGCACGCGTCCCGGACGTCCCCTGGACACGTGCCGGCGGCCCGGTCAATCGGCGGCCGTCCGGGTGACCGCGTGCGTGATGACCATCTGGTCGGCCCGGTCGCCGGCCAGCTCCCTCAACTCGTCCTCCAGGTGGCGCGCGCAACGCTCCGCGCCGGCCTTGGCGAGATGCCAGTGTCTACATGACCGCATGTACTTCTTCTGCTCGCCCCGGACGACGGTGACGGCGGTGGCGGAGGCGGTGTACACGGCCCTCACCCCTCGTCCGTCGCGGAGACGCGGCCCGTGGTGCCGCAGTACTGGTCGCTGCAAGAGCCGGTGGTCCCGCCTGTCAGCCGGTGAGCGCGCAGAAGCCCCTCGCACCCGAAACGACCGCACCGGTTGTAGGTGGCGCCGCAGGAGGGGCACTCAAGCTGCGCTCGTCCCGAACTGGCGTTCCTGACAACCCCGCTGCACCGGTTCAAGCACTTCATCTCGGTCCTCTCCAGGGAGACTCAACTGTGTCGGGCCGAAGACGACCGTCAGGACCGGGCGGACGTCGGCCACTGCCGAACCGGCCACAAAATGGTCACCGGTCGACCCAGGACACCCCCCGCACGACGCAGGCGGCACGAACAGGACGGAAGGGACTTGCGCATCCGGAGGCCCCCCGGACTGTCTCCTTCAGCGTCGCAGGAGGTGAGCCATGCCCGAAAAGCCGCCGACGCATCTGGCCAGGTTGATCACACGGCGCCCCGCCGCCCGACGATCCCGGCCGCCCTGCGAAGGCATCGGCGCTCGGTTCGAGCGACGACCCGCCCGACGGCCGGGATCCGGGGCGATGAGCGATGACCGCCGAGGCGGCGCGGTGTCACCCGGGAAAGGGTCGGCGTGCGAATAGGTCGCGTGATCAAGTGGTATTTCATCCTGACACTCGGCATCGGCCTTCTGTTGATAATGGGCTTTCTGCTGCTGCTCGTGCCGGTTATGTTGGGGATGGGCGGAATGCAGCTGACGGGGGCCTGCACCTCGGGCGACCCGGCGCAAGAAGGGGGAGGCTCGGGTGTGGTGCAGGCGAACGCCACGAACTCGAACTCGATCCCTTCGAACTACCTGACCTACTACCAGAGGGTCGGGAAAAGCCAGAACATTCCATGGGTAGTGCTCGCCGGCATCGGCAAGATCGAGACCGACCACGGCAGAACCCGGTTGCGAGGCGTCCGCAGGGGTGAGGAGAACTATGCGGGCGCGGGCGGGCCCATGCAGTTCCTCAAGTCATCCTGGGCGGCCTACGGGGACGATGGAAGCGTGCCTCCGGATGGAGTCAAGGACCGCTACGATCCCGAGGACGCCATTCTCGGAGCGGCCAACCATCTCCGCGGCAGCATCGGCAAGAGTGACCCGTCGATCTCGTTGAGCAAGGCTGACATCAGAAGGGCCGTACACCTCTACAACCCGGGTAACTACACCCCGCAGAGCAATCCCTACGCGAATGACGTGCTGGCGGCGGCGAACCGCTACGCCAGGAGCTACAGCAAGGGATCGGCCAACTTTATCAACGCATCCGCGTGCACCGCGGGACTGACGGCGGCGTCCGGCCCCTTCGGGAAGCGGATCGCCGCCGCAGCTGCCGAGTGGACCGTTCCGGAACCGGGAACGCCGAAGACGACACGCCGGGAGGCTCAACGCCTGGGAAAGAAGATCCCCTACGTATGGGGCGGTGGCAATGGCAGCGGCCCCACCGGCGGGGGATTCGACTGCTCCGGGCTCGCCTCCTATGCCGTCCATAAGGCGTCCGGTGGAGAGATCTCGCTTCCCCGGGTGACGACTGCGCAGTGGAACGGGAACATCGGCACGAAGCTGTCTCCCAACGCTGCGCTCGCTCCGGGAGATCTGGTCTACTTCAGGGGCACGCGAGGTCCTCCTCCCGGACACATGGGGATCTTCTACGGCGAGGTGAACGGCGTTCGCTGGATGGTCGAAGCCCCGGTACCCGGCTCCTACGTCAAGTTCAGCAAATTCGACGGCAAGAGCTCGTACATGGGGGCCATCCGGCTCAAGGCCCCCGTGGAAAAGATCCGCGCGATGGCTCCGGCGGCGCCCGGCATTGGCAGAGGTGCGATGTGACCCCGCGGACGGCCAAAGCGCTCCGCTCCGCGGGCTGCGTCGTCGCGGCCGCGGCCCTCGCCACAGGGTGCTCCGGCGGCGGGGGAGGGCCCGACGCGCGACCGACCGGCCGGACGACGGAGACCACCACGTCGCTGCCCAGTGCCGTCCCGCCGACGACGGCGCCGAGCCCGCCACCGGACGACCTGCCGACGCCCGTCCGGATCGACGACGGCAACGCGACCGCGCTGTCGCAGGGGGCCCTGACCATCATGTACACGGTCGACAGCACCGTCGACGCGGGACTTCGCGACGCCAAGCTGCGCGCTGCAGGCTACTTCACCGACGAATACACGGCCGTGGTCCAGGCGGAAGTGAGGCAGTACGTCCCCACCGAGTGGCACAAACACCGGGCCTATCTCGCGGTACGGCTCAGACCTCTCTACAAGGAGCAGGGCGCCCCGACCGATGGACCGACCGCCGCCTTCCGGCAATGGGAGATGGTCACGCGCCCCACAGGGAGGGACGGGTGGCGCGGCGCCCCCAGCCGATCCGTGGTCTACATGGAGCTCACCAGGCCGTCCCCCCGCGCCCCCTGGCGGATCTCCAGTGTGTCCGTCAGCGCCGATGGCTGACTCAGGGCCAAAGTCTCGTTCGGCAGAGAGTGACATGAGGAGTCTTGGATGAGCAGTGGAGATGATGACGACGTTTACGCCTTCCTGTTCGGGATCGGCTTCGTGGTCGCGCTCCTGGGCGGTTTGTTCAGCTTCCTGACCTGGCTGGCGGGCCAACTGTCCGGCCTGCTGTCGGGAAAGGGCTGGCCGGATTCGGATCCGCTGGACTTCCCGGAGATCGCTTTCAACTTCGTGCGGAATCCCGGCGACCCGCACGCCGCGTGGCCACCGGCGGCCGCCGCCGCCTTGGGGGCCGGCCCGCTGTTCTTCTCCCTGCTGATCGTGCTCCTCGTTCTGGGTTCGTTGGGGGTCTACGCCGGGGTGCGGCTGTTCCTGAACGTGCGGCGGCACCGACAGTGGCGGCGGCTGCGCCTGGGCTTCGCTTCCGGCTGGGAGGTCCGCAAGCTGCTCAGCGCGCGGACCGTCCTGAGCAAGGCCCAGCAGGTGCGGCCGTCCACCGCGAATCGCCCACCGAGCGAGGTGAAGCCCGAGGAGGTGGGCTTCTACCTCGGACGGGACGTCAGGTCCCGGCGCAAGCTGTACGCCTCGATCGAGGACACGGCGATCATCGTCGCGGCGCCGCGGCAGGGGAAGGACGTGCACTTCGTCACGCCCTTCACCATCGACGCGCCCGGCCCCTGCATCATCACCTCCACCCGGCGGGAGACGTTCGTCAACACCGCGATGGTGCGGGCCCAGTACGGCGAGGTGTACGTGTTCGACCCGTTCAACTGGACCGGGTGGCCGAACCGGATGCGCTGGTCGCCGTTGCAGGGGTGCGAGGACCCGAACGTGTGCGCGGTCAGGTCGGCGACGCTCGTCCAGTCCAGCCATTTCCAGATCGGGGTCGAGGGCACCTACCTCACCGGAGTGCTCACCATCATCCGCTGCCTGCTGCACGCCGGCGCGATCGGCAAGGTCACCTTCCGCGAGGTGATGCGCTGGGTCTACGAGGCCAACGGCGACGAGGCGCTCGACATCCTGCGCCAGGGTGAGCGCGACGGGACCGCCGCACCGGGATACGCGTCGCAGTTCGAGTTCGTCCGGAAGGACGAGGCGTCCTGGACCAACACGATCCAGGTCATGCACTGCTTCTCGCACCCGAACGTGCTGGAGGACTGCTCGCCGCCCCTGGGCGAGGAGTTCGACTTCATCAACTTCCTCAAGGGCCGCAACACCCTCTACTTCGTCGGCAAGCAGCAGCCCGACTGGGGCGGGATCGCACCGGTCGTCACGACGATCATCGAGCAGTACTTCCGGTCGGCCCGCGGTACGGCGATGAAGAACCCGACCGGACGCCTCGATCCACCCCTGACCTTCGAGCTGAACCAGGCGACGGACATCTGCCCGATGGGCGGCCTCCCCGTGTACATGGGCGAGTCCGGCGGCTACTCGATCTCGGTGCACGTCTACCTGACGTCGCTGGCGGACGCTCGTGCCAGGTGGGGAGCGGACGGCGCCGCGCGCCTGTGGGAGAACTCGGCAATCAAGATCGTCTCGGGCGGTGCCGGAAGTACCAAGGACCTCGACGAGCTCGCCGGTCTCGTGGGCAAGGAGAACGGGAGGCACATACTCAGTCCCGAAGAGCTCAGGACCATGCCTTTCGGCCGCGCGGCGGTCGTGGCGGGCACGGCCCGTCCCGTCGAGATGTGGCTCACGCCCTGGTGGAAGCGCAAGGACGAGGAACTCATCCGCCAGGGCAAGGAGACGGTCCAGCGGAACATCCAGAAATTCGTCGCGGCGCAGGCAGGTGGAGCCGGCCCCGCTTCCACTCCCGATCCCGATCCGATCGTCGCGGACGAATAGGAGCCGGCGCGGACAGGCAGTCGGTCAGCACGACCTCACGCCGGACAGTTGGGGTTTCGAGCGTGGGACGCGCAAGGAGGCACGAATGCGCCGCCACGCGCTGCCGGATGGCAGAGCGTGGCGGCGCGTTCTCCTACTCGGTCTGCGACCGCACCTTCGTGGTGGCCGAGGAGCGGCTGACGACCAGGGCAGGTCAGCCGATACCGGCCGAAGGCACTGTCGTCGAGTTGCTCCAGCGCTTGTTGGTGTCGTTGACGTCTCGCTCGACGGAGGTGAGTTCCACCCTGAACGGGATGCCGGGGCGGCCGCCGACCTTGACCAGGAACCGGCCGCGCCCCGGCGGCTCGCTGTCCTCGCGGGCGTCGGGGTTCCAGGAGGGCGGTGTCGACCAGTCGACGATCATGCGCTGCTCGATGCCCGACATCCGGACCACCTCGTTGACCATGGGCATCTCCGCCTGCGGCAACCCACCGCAGATCACCATGCCCGCGCGTTCGGCGAAGCCCTTGGCCTTGAGCCGGTCGGCCTCGTCTCGCAACGACAGCAGGTCGGCCATGGTGTGCGTGATCATGACCTGGCCGGCGCCACGCTGCCGGTTGAGGCGGGTCAGTCCGTCGACCCGGTCCACCAGGCCGCGCCCGGCCCGCAGGACCCGCCACAGCTCGTCGAGGACGACGAAGAAGTGCCGTCGCGGTTCCAGGCCTTCGTCGGCCAGTGCGTGCGCGGCCTCGACCGCGCCAAACCCGTCCGACCAGCACGCCAGGAGAACGGCGGCCTGCAGTTCGGCGTCGGAGTCGTCGATCCCGCTGATGTCGATGCAGACGCCGCCCCGGTTGTCCAGGTCGATCTTGGTGGTGGTGTGGCGGGCGAAGGTCTCTCCCATCGGGCCGTCCAGCACCCCCAGCAGCGAGGCGTGCAGCGGGTCGACGGCCGCGCGGTACTTGGCCTCGTCCCCCCTGGCCAGGGTCACCGACCGGAGCCGCTCGGGGCCCTCGTCGATCACTTTGATGAGGTCGGGCAGGATGGGGACGCCGGGGTGGCGCTCGTCCAGCACCCGCAGCGCGGCGTTGAGGACGGTACGCTCGGTGTCGGCGATCGGCCCGCCGCGCAGCACCGTCAGCAGCGCGGCGACCATGTTCAACCGGCGGCCGTGCGCGTCCGCGACCAGCTTGGTCCGCGCCTGCTCCGGGAGCCGGGCCGCCGCGGCGGCCGTCGCGCCGGGGTCGAGCACGTTCAGTGAGCCGAGCCCGCGACCGAGCTTGATGATCTGCCCGCCCAGCGCCCTGATCAGATCGACGTAATCGGGTTTGAGGTCCCCCAGCACCATGGGGAAGACGCCCTGCCCGACCAGCCCCAGCACCATCCGGCGGATCAGCGTTGATTTACCAAGCCCCGGCTTGCCCAGGACCAGCGCCGAGGGGTTGTGGATCAGGTTGGCGCGCTGGAACCAGGAGATCGGATCGCAGCACAGCGCCGCGCCGGTGGTCAACTCCCGCCCGAGCGGTACGCCAATCATCGGGGTCCCCGACCCAGCCCCGAAAGGCCACAGCCCGCACACCTGCACCGTAGTCCCACGCCACTCAGACGGCATCTCCACATACGACGCCCGCCCTCCACCACGGCGGGCGAACCCCCGAAGTCCGGGCTTGAGCTCGGGCCGACCGTCCTTCTTGTCGCCCTTCTTGCCCTTCTTCTTGGCCTTGGTGTCCTTCTCGTCTTCTGATGGGCCGTTCACAGCGACTCCCTCACCATCGTGGGGACCTGGAGGTGGTCGGGCAGGACGATGCCCAGCGGAAGGGCGGCCGCGAAGGCCGAAGCCTGCGACCCGTACATCCGCCGCAGCCGCAGGCGCGCGGGGGCCGCGAGGGTGTCGACGGCGGCGGCCGCGACCGGGAGCTGGTCGGCCGAGTGGACGGTCGCGGTGACCAGGATGGTGAACCGGGTCACCCCCGCTCCTCTGGCCTCCTCGTGTGCCGACTGGTCGCTCTTGATGACGTCGAGTTCGTTGCGGGCGGCGTTGGTGGCACCGTCCAGACGGAACCGCGAGTCTCTACGATCCCGCTCCACGATCCGAGCCGCCGAGCCCGGGTCATGCGGACGGTAGAGGAAGGTGACGCGTTTGCGGGCGACGTCCTGGTGCGGGGAGACCAGGCCGCGCATCACGCTCGACAGCACCTCACCGCGCGGCGCCTCCGCCATCCCCCAGGTGATGGAGTACCCGCTGGCGTGCACGTAGTGATCCCAGGATTCCTGCGCCGCGACCGGGCCGGCGTCCTCCCACCGCGCCGGCTCGTCGCCGGTTTCCATGTCCGACTGCGCGCTCGGGTCGTACGCGGACCGCACGGACCGGGCGAGCTGGTCGGCGGTCATCGGACGCGCCGAACCGGCGCCGGTCATCTCCAGTCCGGCGATCAACCCCGGGATCCGCATCCCGATCTCCCGGACCATCGCGTCCTGGTCGCGGCGCTTGCCGCCTGGATGCGGCAACGCCGCGAAGGTGACCGCGATCCGGGTGGAGATCCTGGCGCTGCCCACCGGGTAGTTCCAGACGATCTCCTCCAGCGCCGCCCGCGCCAGGTCAGGAGCGTTCGGATCGCTGTTGGCATACACCTCCTCGCGCAGCCGGTGCCCGAGATCGGGAGCGGTCTCGATGGTCGCGCTCGCCGCCACGCAACCCGGCTCATACCCCAACGAGGCCAGCCAGTGCCCCCAGTTGGCCACCCACGCGTCGATCTGCGTCTGATCGACCAGCGCCGCCCCGTCGGCATTGCACTCGAACACCACGGTGTAATGCTTTGTGGAAGGTATCACGACCAGCGCGAACGGCCGCCCATGCGAATCACGGCCCTCTACCAGTCGGGACATGGCCAGCAGGCCCGGCAACCGGTAGGAGCCCCGCGACACGACGCTCAACGGCCCCGACCGGTACAGATGCCAGCCCTGAGAACGACCCCACCACCAGCTTATCCGGGCAGTGATCGCCTGAAGCGCCGTCCGCCCGTTCCGGTCCTGGATCACCAGCGGCAACATGACCAGCCCCAGCACCACAATACCGATCAGGGCCAGCTTCACCGATACCGTCGCGACCATCGTGATCACTATTAGCCCGGACATCAAGATCAGGGTGCCGGCCAGCCCCAGCCGCCCGATTCCCGGTGAAACCGGCTTACGCCAATTCCCATACGTGGGCTCACGATACTCAGAAGCCATTACAGTCACCTCACTCCTTGGGCCGCGGCACAGCCACTCATATCGTCACTGCTCAGTGACTTCCCCTCGGGCCACCAGCCGAAGGGGCGCTCGAACCGCCCGGACCGTTGGCTGCTCCGGTAGCACCGCCGAGGGCCCGATCGGTAGCGCCAGAGGCACCTGAAACGGCCCGATCGGCCGCCCGACCCGCCGACTCAACGGCACGAGCGACATAGTTGGCCCCCGGCGCACCGCTCAGGTCGCCACTCGGAGCGGTGTCCGAACCGCTCGGACGAGTCCCAACACCACCGCTGGAGGGAACGATGGGAGCGCCACTGGAGCCATCCTGACTCCCGGCGGGACCGTCATCAACCGGAGCACCACCGCCGTCTGGAGCACCGGTGGGGCCGCGGTCAACCGGAGCACCTCCGCCCGCCGGGCCGGGCGCGTCACGGACGAACCGGCGGTCGCCACCACCGCCCCCTGGCCCCGCGCCGCCGCTCGGGCCGCCGCTCGAGCTGCCGCCGATGCCCGTGAGCCCCGTCCAGAAGCCGGTTCGCTTCCCGACGTTCACCGCTGTGCCACCGAAGGCGAAGTGGCCGACCTGACGAATGCCGAAGAAGCTGTTGTTCTCCGCGACCCCCGGCATCACCGCGCGCATGGTCGCCGGTAGGGCGAATACCGCGCCCGCGACCAGAGCCAAACCGAAGAGGCGATCGGCTTCGTTGTCGGACGTCATCAACTTCAGGGCGGCTGCGTAGATCGTTGCGGCGACCGGCTTGAACAGCACAAAGGAGATCAACCAGTGGACGCACTTTCTGTAGGCCGTTTCCCCGTACGAAGTGAACCTTGAAGCGGCCACCACGGGGAGGATCCCCACCAGAACAATCAGAACGCCGCTCCGAAAAAGCATCAACAAGAATTGGATCACCGTGGAGAAAGCCGCAAAGAGTGCGAAGCAGGCAACGATGAAGTTCGCATCGTTCTTATGCATCGAGAGCGAATCCACACCCTTGTCCCACTCTTTGGCGAGTCCGCCTTCAGGCATCAGATCCTGGATGATCCAGATGGAATACCTGTCCGCCGCGATGTTCGCCAGATTGACCGCAGTGGCCAGCGTGAGGACGATCACGGCGAGTTCGACGAAATGAGAGAGTGCCGCCTTGAGGGGTTCGCCTTTGCGCTCGATGGCCATACGGAAGGCCGCGACCATGAAGCCGGCGAACGCCATCACAGCGATCATCCAATTAAGATGCTCACGAAGTGAGTAGAGGACACCGCCCTTCTCTCCGGTCATCCGCACGTAGTACGCGGTATCGCTCATCCACCAGAGCAGGAGGGTTTCAAAGGTCGACAACGCCCAGTCTTTGACCTTGTCGACCAGCCAGCCCCATGCTGCGTCTAGAAGTTCACCCATCAAGCAGCCCCAAACTGCCCGAAACAAGAATCCTGATATATCTTGCTTCAGGCAAAATAGACCGTCACCTCAGCGGGTCGACCAGAAGAGATATCAGTGCGATGGCAAACCCGGAGCCCACGATGACGCATGCAACGACCACCCAACCGAGTCCGGTGGCATGCGCACCGAACTCACCCCTCCTATGCTTGATCGCCATTTGGCCGCCGACCACGATGAAGCCCAGCACACACCCGCCCAGGGCACTCCAGACCAACCAGCCGAGTACGGGCCCCACCGGTTCGGTGACTTTGTCGACCTTCTTCGCGTTACCGCGCGGCAGCTCGGCATCGGGCCGATGCGTAATAAAATACTTATCGGGCTTCCGCTTACCTTTAGGCGGCTTAAGGACTTTCGCTAGGTCCTTCTTGGTTCTTTCGACACACTTGTCCTCCAGGCCGAAGATATTTCCGTGTGAGACGAAATCGCGACAGTATTCATCTACTCCTCCTACACATTTGATCGTCGGCCCCAGACCCTGATCACCCCGCTGATAGGTCTCCTGCCAAACTTTGAGACAGTAATTGTCTGTTGGTCTCGCCGCGTCGGGCCATTTGGGCGATTTCTTGGTGTAGGTCCAGTTGCAATAACCGTCTGGAGAGCTGTCGTCTCTACGCAAGCAGACTTGAAGCTTGTAATTTTTCTTGGGGTCGTAGTTCGGGATTTTCGCTTCGTTGCAGCTACCTCCTTGCCCCGCCCGCAAGGCCCTGCC
The DNA here is from genome assembly GCF_039871695.1 of Actinomadura sp. B10D3. Classification (NCBI taxonomy): domain Bacteria; kingdom Bacillati; phylum Actinomycetota; class Actinomycetes; order Streptosporangiales; family Thermomonosporaceae; genus Actinomadura; species Actinomadura sp. B10D3. The sequence continues at coordinate 9,627 of NZ_JBDPLY010000026.1, read as the reverse complement.
CCCGAGCACCACTTTTCCCCCTACGGAGACCGTGCCGCGTGCGAGGTGGCCGTCTTCCTTTCGGTCACAGACTCGCACCCGGTCCGATCCACTCCACTGAAGGTCCCCGCCCTTTCTGCCATTATTGACGGTACTGATCCTGTGCTTAATGCTGTCCCAGAATTTGGACCTCGGGCCGGCGAAACCAACGGTGGTCACATGACCCGCCACCCCGGACCGTTCCACCGAACCGGGTCCGCCCGAGACACCGCCGACGGCCCCCCAGGCGGAAGCACCGAAGAAGCCGATACCGGTCCAGCCAGCGCACAGCGCGAGAAATGCCACGGAAAGAACGCGTACGCGATGGCGCAGCGTCCTTTCAGACTGGGAGCGCCCCCGACATCGTGTCGTGGCATACCGGGGCGACATCAACCCCCGGCTCCGGCGAGCTTCTCGACGATCGTGTAGGCGGTCGTGACGAGCACGGTGGCGAATCCCACGATGGCCATGCTCCCCATGTGCCCTCCCGCCTCGCCCCTCTTGTGCTGGATGCCCATGCGAGCCCCGATGACGATGAAGCCCGCCACGCAACAGAAGAGAGCGCCCCACAGGCCCCACTTGAGCAGCGTCTCGATCTCGTCGCCGAACGGCGGCTCTTGCCCCTTCCCCGGGTTCGGAATCGGCCCCAGGGCGGTCACAACGTGCACCAGGTCACTCGTCCACGTGATCATCGCGTCAAGCATGTGCGTCCTCCGAGATGATGCGATTGAGGTCTTGGGTCAGCCGTGCGTAGGGCGACGGCAACCTGACCTGCGTCGGGGGGTCACCGAGGCGGAGGGCCTCCACCCACGGGAGTTCCCAGAGCTGGGGAACGCCTCCGGAAATGAGGCGCAGTAGATCCTTCAGCGGCTTCGGCAGCTTTCCGGGGGCGTCGGCGACCGCCACCAGTCCGAGCAGCCGGACGCCCGGCAGCACGCCGGCGGCCCACTGCCGGGCGGCGGCCTGGGCCGCGATGAGGCCGGCGGCATTGGTGCGCGCGACGAGCAGCACGCGGGCTTCGCCCGGTGGCTCGGGCACCGGCCAGTACCGCCCGGCGCAGTTACTGCCCGGGATGAGGGTGGCCAGCGTGGAGGCGCCCGTTCCCCCATGGCAGGAGGAGAACCAGACCCTGGGGCCGGGGCCGCTGAAACGGGCGAGCCCCAGCGGGCTCGTGGGCGGCGGCGCCAGGCGCGCCGGTGTGACGGTCCGCGCCTGGAAGCGGCCGGCTTGGGGCCCTGCCTGTCTGGGGCCGGGGGCGTACCCCGCCGGCGGGCTCGGCGGGCCCGGCGGGCCCGCGGGGCCGGGTGGCGACGGCGATCTGGCCACGTCCGCCATGTGCATGTGTGTCGGCCCCCTTCCACGAACGGTCACTCGCCGGTCACGACTGAACCGGCGGGACGAGCGCCTCGGCATAGCTCTGGCGCTTTGCTCTGGACGGTCCGGAAACCGGCACGATCGTCAACCGGCCATTGCGGGAAGAAACCCGGCGATCCGGGCGGGCCGTCTCGACATGTGGAAAGTCTCAGGTCACAGAGGTGCTTGACGTTCAGTGATGAAGACGACACCGCGGCCGAAGCGTGTCAGCCCCGCTTCGCGGTTGGCGCCGGCCGGGTCGCTCGCAGCGCCCAGAGTGGGGCGCGGGGGTTCCACCACCACGCCAGGCGGCGGGGCAGCGGGCTGGTACGGCGCAGGCCGGCGGTCAGCAGGCGGACCTGCTCGGACGTGAAGGCGGCGTCGTCCGCCGTGACCGGGCCGCCGAAGCCGGCCGCGTTCACCAGCGTGTTCAGGCGGCGCAACCCTCCGGGATCGGACCCCGGCAGCTCGGCCGCGAGGCGCGCCGACACGTCCGCCGCCGTGGCGGACACGGGCACCGCCGAGCCCGCGAGCCGCAGCGCCACCAGAAGCTGCACCCACGCCGCCAGGATCCGGTCGGCGGGCGGGCCTCTCCGAGACCTGCGCCGTCCCGGCAGCCGCAGTATCGGCACTCCGACCAGGAAGAGCAGAAGGAAAAGGAGGAGCACCAGCGGAAGGGCGGTCAGAAGCACGGTGGAGCTGCCGCCTTCCGACGAGCGCGTGGCTCCGCCCGCACCGCCCGCCTTCGAGCCCGGGGCGTCCTTGTCGAAGTGCGTCCCCTCGTCCCCCTTCGACTGCGACGAGGGCGGGGGCACCGCCGAGCGTTTCTGCGGGTTGGGGTTGTAGGGCACCCACCCGAGATCCTCGAAGTAGACCTCGCCCCAGGCCACGGCGTCCCCGGTGCGGATCACGCGGGTGTCGCCGCCGGTCCCCGGTCCGAACCCGACCACCACCCGGCTCGGCAGCCCGGCCGCGCGGGCGAGGACGGCGAAGGCGCTGGCGAACTGCTCGGAGGTGGCGCCGCCGCCCTTGCGGCCCGGCGGCACCAGCAGCTTGGCGAGGTCGGCGTAGCCGTGCCCGCCCGGCGAGCCCGGCGCGAAGGTGTAGGAGTCGCGCAGGTACTCGGCGATCCGGGACGCGCGCTGGTGGGCGCTGCCGTCCCCGGCGGCCGAGCGGGCGATCCCGGCCAGCTTCGCCGGCGCGCCCGGCGGCAGCCGCAGGTAGCGCTCGAACCCCGGGCCGGAGGCGGCCGCGGCGCCGGTCCCCCGCCAGCCCCGCCAGTCGGGGACCGTCCCGGTCGCCGTGTACGACCGGCCGGTCACCGGACCGTCCGCGGAGAGCAGCGTGCCGGAGGCTGCGTCATGCCCGACCGAGATCCCGTCGACCCGGGTGGGGATCCCGGGGACGGGCAGCCAGTCTCCGGGCAGGTCTCGAACCGAGATCCGCTCGGACGTGGAGACCGCCCCCGGCGGCACCGGGTCGGCGGGCGGCAGGACCGCTCCCGCCGGACGGTAGGTGCTGTCGGGCAGCCACACCGGGCCGGTGAACTCCGCGAGGGCGACCCACCGGAGGTCGGTGCGCGGTCCCGACACCGTCATGAGCGGCACGTCGGGGGCGGCGGCCCATCCCGACAGGTAGGCGAGCGGGTTGCGCACCTCGCGGGGCCTGTCGGGGGCGTCGCCCTGCCCGCGCGGGTCGGCCGCCCGCACCGGCCATCCCTCCAGGACCCCGGGCATCGCGACCGCCGCGCCGACGCCGGGAAGGGCCACCGCGCACGCCACCGCCGTCCCCGCCGCGGCGACCCGGGGAAGCGGCCGCCGATGCGGACGCGCGGCGGAGGGCGCGCTCACCCGCAGCGCGAACCCGGCCCGGGAGGTGTCCGGCGCGGCCTGCGGGGCGGAGGCCAGCGCCAGCGCGGCGGCTCCTCCCAGCAGCGCCACCGACAGGAATCCGGGCTCGGTCGCCTCCGGGTTGAGCGCGGCGGCCCCGCACAGGAGCAGCGCGCAGGGGAGCAGCGCGGGCAGGACCCGCCCGTCGCGCCGCAGCGCGGTCGCGACGGCGGCGGCGAGCCAGACCGCCAGGACGGGGAACGCCAGCAGGTCCACGGTCGCCGGGGGGTGCGGCGCGGTGGTGAGGATCCGGGGCCCGGAGTGCAGGACGGCGTCCACCACCGCGGGCACCGGTGCCCTGACCGGTCCGGGCGACCAGACGGCCAGCGCGACCAGCACGACCGCCGCCGCAGGGAGCCCCGCCGGCACGGCGACGGGCCCGCGCAGCAGCCGGTGCGCCGCCGCGGTGACGGCCGCCGCCGCGATCGCCGTGGCGGCCAGGACGGCGGTCACCGGCGCGGGCCGCTCGTACCCGGCGGCCAGGAGCGGTGCCGGGGCCGCCGCGGCCATCGCCACCATGGCGGCCGCGAGGACGGTCCGTCCGCGGCTCACCGGGTCCACCAGCGGCTCTGGTTCCAGCCGGCGGCGAAGTCCTCCGGGGTGTCGGCGTGCAGGAGCCGGACCCCGGACGGGAGCACCGGCGCGGCCGGCCCGGCCGCGGGGCCCACCAGGCCGACCAGGGACAGGACGCGGCGCGCGGCGAGGGCCTCCGCCGCCGCGGCGACGTCCTGCGGGGCCGCGGCTGCGGGCAGCAGTACCACCGCGCGGCCGTGGCCGCCGGAGCGCAGCCGCGCGCAGGCCGCCGGGAAGTCCGCGTCCGGGCGGGCCGCCGCCTCGGCGAGCAGGTCCAGGTGCGCGGTGGCGCCCGCGTCCGCGGGCGAGCGGCCGCCGCCGGCGAGGGCCAGGTCGACCGGGACGTCCGGCGCGGCCAGCACGATCGACGCCGCCGCCTCGGCGAGGTCGTCCAGTTCCGCCGGGCCCCGGCGGTCGTCGACGAGGACGCTGACGCCGGGACGGGCCGCGTCGGCGTGCTCGCGCACCATCAGGCGGCCGCGGCGGGCCGACGTCCGCCAGTGGATCTGGCGGATGTCGTCGCCGGGCGCGTGCTCGCGCAGCCCGGCGAAGGCGCCCTCGGTCGCCCGGATCACGGCCGAGGAGGTGTCCCGGCCGCCGGAACCGGCCGCGGGCAGCGCGGCGAGCTCGTGGTGCCGGGGATGGACGAGGAGCCGCACGGTCTCGTCGTCGGCCCGCCGGACGGACCGGACGAGCCCGAGCGGGTCGGTGCGCACCAGGTCGAGCGGGCCCACCTCCAGCGCGCCCCGCCGCTCCGCGGACAGCTCGTAGCGGATCTGGGCACGGGCCGGCCCGAGCGGGAGGACGAAGGCGCCGTGAGGCGTGGTGACGCGCTCGTCGGCGGTCACGCGCCCCGGGTCCCCGCCACCGGTTTCCAGGGTGACGGTGACGGACCCGCCCGCGCGCACCCGCGTGTTGGTGACGCGGCGGTGCACCTGGGTCGCGCGGGGCCGCCGGGCCAGCGCCGCGGCCAGCGCGACCGTGGGGAACGCCATCACGCCGAGCGCGGCCGGCGCCAGGTAGCCGAAGGCCAGGCCCCCGCCGGCCAGGACCGCCCCCGACGCGAGCAGGCCCCAGCCGCGGCGGGTGGGGCGGGGCGAGCCGCCTCCCACGTCTAGCGCCGGTTCTCGTGCGGGCCGGGCACCGGGACCTGGTCCAGGACCTCGTCCAGCAGCAGGGCGGCCTCCTGCGCGGTGGCGGCGCCCGACAGCGGCACCAGCCGGTGCCCCCACACCGGCCCGGCGAGGGCCTTGACGTCCTCGGGGGTGACGTACACGCGCCCGGCGGCCAGCGCGTACATGCGCGCCACCCCGCACAGCGCGATGGACGCCCGCGGCGAGACCCCGGCCCGCAGCCGCGGGTGCCGGCGGGTGTGCTGGGCCAGCCGCAGCACGTACTCGTAGACGGGGTCGGCGACGATGACCCGGTCGGCGGCGGCGCCGAGGCGCGCCATGCCCTCGCCGTCCAGCACCTGCTCCAGGCCCTCGGGGGCGGTGCGGGACGAGCCGCGCATCAGCGCCAGCTCGGCCTCCTCGGCGGGGTACCCCAGCGACAGCCGCATCAGGAAGCGGTCGAGCTGGGCCTCCGGCAGCGGGAACGTGCCCTCCAGGTCGAGCGGGTTCTGCGTCGCGACGACCAGGAACGGGCTCGGCGCCGGATGCGCCGTCCCGTCCACGGTGACCTGCTCCTCCTGCATCACCTCCAGCAGCGCGGACTGGGTCTTCGGGGAGGCCCGGTTGATCTCGTCCACGATGACGACGTTGCCGAAGACCGGGCCGGGGTGGAACTCGAACTCCCGGGTCCGGTCATTGAAGATCGTCACGCCGGTGATGTCGGACGGCAGCAGGTCGGGGGTGCACTGCACGCGCCGGACCGTCCCGCCGGTCACCGCCGCCAGCGCGCGGGCCAGCGTCGTCTTGCCCATGCCGGGCAGGTCCTCCAGCAGCACGTGCCCGCCCGCGGCGAACGCGGTGAGGACCAGCCGCACCGTCGCGGGCGCGCAGCGGGCCACCGACCCGACGCCCGCCGCCATCCGCTCGAACGCGTCGGCCGCCAGCACCGCCTCCTCGCCCGTGGGCGCGGCGGAATCGACCGTGGTGATGCTCAACGTCGTCCCTCCCGGTCAGCCGCAGTTGCCCCAGCCGGCCGACGCGCTCGCGCCGGACGCGCCACCGGAGTAGCGGACGCAGATGCCGGACGCGGACACGTACACCGGCCCGGCGTAGTACTTGAACGCGCCGCTGTCGTATCCGTCGGTGCCTCCGGTTCGCTTCTCCAGCCGGACCCACACGCTGGTGGCCTTGCCGACGTTCGCGGTCTTCATCGTGACCGCGCAGTTCTTCTTCGTGCTGGGGCTGTAGAGCTGGTAGACGCGCCCGCCGGAGAACGACGACGACCGCTGCACGACGTAGTCGCCGCCGCACACCTGTCGCGGCGTGTACGGATTCTTCGTCGGCTTCGGCTTCGGTTTGGTCGGCTTCGGCCGCGGCTTCGACGACGACGGCCCAGGCCGCGGCTTCGACGTCGTCGGCCTCGGTTTGGCGGACCCGCCTCCGGGGGCCGGGGGCCGCGGCGCGCGCGTCGTGGGCGCGGACGAGGGCCTGTTGCCCCGCTCGGGCCTGGGCGGGGTCGGCGTGGGAGCCTTCGTCCGCGGCGGCGCGGGCGAGATGCGCACGGGAGGAAGGCCCGGGAGCACGGGGTCGGGGAACCGCGGGTCCACCGGCGGGGCCTCCACCAGGGGCGGGCCGTTGCCGGGGGGCGGCGTCCGTCCGGGGCGCTCGCCTCCGCGACCGGGGCCGACGGGGTACTTGCCGATCATCCTCACCCGGCCGCCGGCGTCCACGACCTGCGCGTTCGGGCTGCCGGGCGCGTTGACGAACAGGTTGTTCTCCCGGACCCGCAGGACCAGGTCGCCGCGCCCCTCCGGCATGGACAGCACACCGGTCTGCCGTCCGGCCGTGTCCTGGATCCGGACCTGCCCCGTCTCCCGGACGGGGATGTACACCTTGCCCGCGAACGGCACGGCCGGCTCCTGGACGGGATCGCGCAGCGGCGACGACTGGACCGGGCCGCCCTTGCCGACGTCCCCCAGCGTGACCAGCGCGCGGGCGGCCGGGACGGTGACGACCGCGAGCGCGCCGTGCGTGCGGTCGGGCATCATCGCGCCGGCGAGCGGGACGGGCGCCGTGACCCTGCGGGCGCCGTCCCGGGTCGCGACCACCAGGTCGCGCCCGCCGCGGTCGACCGCGAGCGCGCCCTGGTCCAGCACGCTCAGCACGAGGTCGGCGCCGGGCCGGGCGACCTCCACGGTGCGGGCGACGGCGGCGCCCTGCGCGGAGACCTTCAACGCCGCGACCGTCCCCTGGCCCGGCACACCCACCCACAGCAGCCCGGCGGAGTCGAACTCGCCGCCGACCAGCGGACCGGGCAGCCGCAGGGCCTGTCCCACGGGACGCAGCGTGGCGGGATCGAGTGCGCGCACCACGCCGGTGGTGCGGCTGACGATCGCGGCCGCGGACGAGCCCATCACCAGGTGCGAGTCGTCCTTGGTCCCGACGTTCAGCCGTCCGGACAGGCCGAGGCCGCTCAGATCGAGGGAGGACACGCGGCCGGTGTCGAGGTCGTGGATGATCAGGTGCTGGTCGTTCTGGGTGACCTGCACCCGGTGGCCCCTGGCGTCGGTCACCTCGCGGCGCTGCTCCACCTTGCCGCTGTCGGGGTTGACCCGGTCCACCTCGCCGGCCGTCCGGCTCCACAGCCAGGCGCTGCCGTCGAACGACTCGACGGCCTGGCCCACCCGGCCGCCGCCGAGCAGCGTCCCCGCCAGCGCCACGACCGCCAGGCCCGCCGCGCCCCAGCCGCCGAGGCGCGACCGCGCCCCGGTCCTTCCACGCGCCATGGAGGCACTCCTTACGTCTTCTTCCGCGCTGTGCACACGCAAGAGGGATCCCAGGGCTGACCGTCCGGAGCGAGCCGCGATGCGCATGCCGAATGTCGGGACGGATTCGCGATCCGCCGGCGCGAGCGCGGAAGGTCCCGCCGATCCGCCGCATGGTTGGGTCTGGCGACAAGGCCTCATGCCAGGACTGTCCTCCGTTGTAACCGGATTCGTCCCAGTCCGGCCGACGACGACAGTACTGAGGACACGTGTGATGACTACTGCGCCCGACCTCGTGGTGGCGGGAGACCGGGGCCTGTCGGGGAGACTGCGCGGCACCGGACGGTTCCGCACCGTGTTCGACGTCGCCTCCGCCACCGAGCTGCGGGAGCTGCAGGCGAGCGGCCAGGTGCGGTCCCCGGCCGCGTTCGTGTTCGGGCCGGAGTTCGACGAGAACCTTTCCGGCGCTGGGGTCCCGCATCTGGCCGGTGACCTGGCCGCACGAGGCTTCACCGTGCTCGTCCACGGCTTCTTCACCGAACGCGGCGACCGCTTCGGTCCGGGAGTGATCGCGAACACCGGGCCGCTGGCCCTGCCGGACCTGCTGACAACGCTCGGCGCCCCCGAGCCCGCCGCGGACCCGGAGCCGGACCTGCTCCCCGAGCCGCCCCCGGAACCCTGGTCCTTCCCGGCGGCGGTGCCCACCGCCGAACCGGTCACCCGTCCGGACCGTCCGGGAGACGCCCCCGAGCCACCGCGTCCGGAAGGCGTCCCGGAGGCGCCGCATCCGGGGGACATCGCGGAGCCGCAGCGTCCGGAAGAGGCCGCCACGGAGGAGCCGCCGGAGGACAGGTCCGTCGATCCGGGCGACAAACTGGTCGCTTCCTGGCGGACATCCCGGCGTCCCGCCGCCGCTCCCGTACCCGAGCCCGACCCTGTACCCGACGCCGTCCCCCCGCCCGACGCCGCCCCTGCACCCGACGCTGTACCCGACGCCGACTTCGTACCCGACGCCGCTCCCGCACCCGACGCCGTACCCAACGCCGTCGCCGACCCCCTCCCCCTGCCCGCGCCCGACGACTCCGGCGCACCGGCCGAGCCCGAGGAGCCCCCGCAGACCTCCGGCTGGGAGGACCTCACGGGATGGTCATGGGAGGAGACGGCACCCGACCCGGGCGACACCTTCGACCCCCAGGAGGCGGCCGCCATGGCCGCGCCCGCGGCTCCGGACCGCCGCCGCGACCTCCGGAAGCCCGTGCTGGCGGCCCTCACCGTCCTCTTCCTCGCCGGGACGGCGATCGGTATCACCGCCCTGACGGCCGGGAACGAGACCTCCGGGCGGACGACGCAGGCGGCGTCCTCGCAGCAGGCTCCTGCACCGTCGCGGACGCCCGGGAAGCAGACCCCCGGAACGCAGACTCCCGGAACGCGGACGCCCCAGGCGAAGCCCTCCCGGCCTCCCGCGTCCGCCCCGACCTCGCTGAAACCCGTCCAGCAGTACGTGCCGGGGCAGGTGCGGATCGTCGACGGCAGGATCTCGATCGAGGTCTCCTGGACGGACCGCAGCGGGGGGCGGGCCGCGCACTACGTCGTCGGCGGGCCTTCGGGGCGCCCGCCCTCGACGCTCGCCAGCGCCGCGCCGGGGACCGCGAAGGTCACGGTCACCGCCCTGAACCCGAGCGTGGACTACTGCCTGACCGTGGTCGCCGTCATGGACGTCGACCGGGTCTCCCAAGCCAAGCCGGTCTGCACTCACCGCGTCCCTCGACGCGGGTGACAGCTAGGAGTATCAACACGTGACACTGGTGAACGACGCGGCTCCCGCGGTGGGATCCACCGGTCGCAAGTTCCGCGCCTTCACGGCCAAGCACCTGGAGGAGCTGACCGCTCGGGCCGGGTTGACGCCCGAGCAGCGGC